>NZ_JAGPYA010000037.1:0-68873 GCF_018070245.1 Micromonospora sp. M61
GGGCTCGGCGTTCGCGCCGAGCCCGCCCGACCCACGCCACGACATCCGTCATCGGTACGGGTCTGTGGCCGACGAGTTTGGGATGATGCGCCGGTCGATCCAGCCGACATCACCTGAATCGAAGGGACCTCCGCGATGGCAAAGGTCATCTCCACGTTGTTCATCTCGGCCGACGGTGTGGCCGAGATCGACCCGGACTGGCACTTCCCGTACTTCGACGAGAACATGGGTCGCGCCGTCAGCGAGGACTACGACACCGCCGACGTGCTGCTCATCGGCCGCGAGACCTACGACAGTTTCGCCGGGGCGTGGCCCGACCGTGAGGCCGCCGGTGGCGACGACGCCTCGTTCGCCAAACAACTCGGCGACGTCCGCAAGGTCGTCGTCTCGCGTCAGTCGCTCGACCTGCCCTGGCGCAACTCGGAGCTGATCCAGGGCGATCTCCTCGATGCTGTCGCCGCGCTCAAGGCCGACGCGGGTGTCCGAGGCATCCTCATCCCCGGGTCGATCTCGGTGGTGCAGCAACTGCTCGCCGCGGGGTTGGTCGACGAGCTGCGTCTGCTGGTGCATCCGGTCGCGGCCCGCAAGGGCCGCAAGCTGTTCGACGAGGGCGATGCCGCGTACCACCTGCGTCTGGTGGCGTCCGAAGCCTTTCCGACGGGAGTGCTGCGCGTCATCTACGCGCCGGGCGTGGCCCCGAACGCGGCCGGCTACGACGACGTCAAGGACCAGGTGCCGGCCGGAAACTAGTGCGCGGAGGGTGCCCCGGGCTGTCCCACACCCTGACCCACCATTTAATTAGCACCATCTATATTGACGTTCGGCCTTGGCAACGACAGGATCTTGGCACCACCCCCACTGTGATCCCGTCTGGGAGACGCCATGAACCGTCCTCGCCTGCCCCTCCTGCGGTCAGCCACCCGGCTGGCCGCACTCGCACTGGCCACCGCCGGCGTGCTGCTCACCGTCGCCACACCCGCCAGCGCGGCCGTGCCCGCCGGCCGCTACGTCGCGCTGGGCGACTCGTACGCCGCTGGTCCGCTGATCCCCACCCAGGTAGACCTGAACTGCCTGCGGTCCAACCGCAACTACCCGTCGCTGGTGGCCACGGCCGCCAGCTCGTCGTCGTTTGCCGACGTGAGCTGTTCCGGGGCCACCACGGAGGACATCCTCTCCGGCGGCAGCGGCGCGCTGGGCATCGCACTGCCGCCACAACTGAACGCGGTCACGTCGAACACGTCGCTGGTGACGGTGCAGATCGGCGGCAACGACATCGGCTTCTCCGGCATCATCACCGACTGCGCGGAGGCGAGCCTCAGCAGCCCGCTCGGCTCGCCGTGCAAGAACCGTTTCACCGCCGGAGGTGTCGACCAGTTGCAGGCGAGGATCGTGGCCGCGACGCCGAAGGTGACAGCGGTGCTCCAGGCGGTCCGCCGGGCCGCGCCGGGCGCCCGGGTCGTGGTGCTGGGATACCCGGCGATCCTGCCGGACTCCGGGTACGGGTGCTGGCCCGTCGTTCCGATCGCCTACCAGGACGTGCCGTACCTGCGGGGCGTCGAGAAGTCGCTCAACGCCATGCTGGCCAGCGCCGCGGGCGCCAACGGTGCCACCTACGCCGACGTCTACACCCCGTCGATCGGCCGCGACACGTGCAAGAGCAGTGGCACCCGGTGGGTCGAGGGGCTCGTGCCCCAGAACGCGGCCGCCCCGTTCCACCCGAACGCCCGGGGTGAGCAGGGCATGGCCACGGCCGTGCTCGCCAAGCTGAACAGCTGACCCGGCCCGCGATCGGTTGAACCTGCCCCGTCGGCAACGGCGGGGCAGGTTCGCGGCTGCCGTCTCAGCGACGTGGCGATGCCCAGCCGCGCTGGTGCAGGCGTTCGATGCCGTCCAGCAGCAGGTCCAGCGCGAACTCGAACTCGAACTGGTCGTCACAGCCCTGCCCCAGGACGGACCCGTCGTCGTGCGACGCGGCCATGGCGATCTCCGCGACGTGCGGGAACCTGGCCGCGATCTCCGGTGGTAGGGCCGCCGCCGACGGGGCAGGGTCGGTCCTGCCGGACCGACCGGCGCGCCGGGAGTCGTCGAAGAGTTCCTGGCTGAAGCCCAGAATTCGGCTGCCCATCGCGTGCATCACGTGGTGCGCGAGATCGACGGAGAATCCGCCGGCCCGGAACGCCCCGATCATGGAGTCGAGGTAGGCCAGGACGGCCGGCGTCGCCATGTTCCGCGTCTCGATCGCCAGCGGCGCCCAGGGATGGCGCAGCAGGACCTGCCGCGCGGAGAGAATGCGCTGGCGGACCGCGTGCTTCCAGTCGGCCGCGGGCACGGGCGGGTCGATCTCACCGACGACCACGTCGATCATGCCGTCGAGCAACTCGTCCTTGTTGGCCACGTGCTTGTAGAGGGCCATCGGCACGACGCCCAGGTCCTGGGCGAGGTTGCGCATGCTGAGGGACTCGATCCCGGCCTCGTCGGCGAGCGCGACGGCGGCGCGCAGGATCCGGTCCCTGCTCAGCGGCGTACGGCGCAGCGTCTCAGCCTGCTCAGCCATCTCGCTCCTCGTCGTCGGGCGGGCATTCGAACCCTAATCCCCTTGACAGGTGTACGCCGTATACCTACCGTTCTCTGCAAGGTGTACGGCGTACACCGGGAGAGGGGAGAGGGATGAAGGCCATCGTTCAGGACCGATACGGTCCGCCGGAAACGCTCACACTCACGGACGTGGAGACGCCGGTGCCTGCCGCCGATGAGGTGTTGGTGCGGGTGGAGGCCGCCGCGCTCAACGCGTACGACTGGCATGCCATGCGAGGCGACCCATGGATGGCCCGGTTGGCGATGGGCCGGTCGAGGCCCCGCGCGCGCATCCGTGGCCGGGACTTCGCCGGGCGGGTCGAGGCCGTCGGCGCCAGCGTTCGGCAGGTCCGCCCGGGTGATGCCGTCTTCGGCGACCTCGGTGACGCCAACGGCGCGTTCGCCGAGTACGTGTGCGTGTCCGAGACCCTGGTCGCGACGGCGCCGGCGAACCTGACGCCGCAGCAGGCGGCGGCCCTGCCGCTGGCCGGCATCACCGCGCTCATGGGTCTGACCAGCGCCGGGCGGGTCGAGCCAGGCCACCGCGTTCTCATCAACGGCGCCTCCGGCGGCGTCGGCACGCTGGCGGTCCAACTGGCCACGGTGCTCGGCGCGAGCGTGACCGCCGTGTGCAGCACCCGCAACGTCGATCTGGTCCGGTCGCTCGGCGCCGAGAACGTCGTCGACTACACCCGTGATGACTTCGCCCGCGACACCCGCCGCTACGACGTCGTGTTCGACCTGGTCGGCAACCGTGCCCTCGCGGCGCTCCGACGGGTCCTGACCCCGACCGGGACGCTGGTGCTCTCCGGCGGCGGTGTGTACCGGGGCGGCAGCCTCATCGGCCCGGTCGGGCTCATCGCGCGTGGGCGGCTGCTGGCACCCTTCGTCCGACAGCGCATCGTCGTCCTCGCGGCGGTGCCCGGTCGGCAGCACCTCGACGCGCTCCGCGCCCACGTCGAAACCGGCCGCCTCACCCCGGTCATCGACCGGACCTATCCGCTGCGCGAGGTGCCCCAGGCCATGCGTTACCTGGAGACCGAACACGCGCGGGCCAAGGTCGTCATCACCGTCTGACGTGCTGTTTCGCCATCGGTGTCGACGGTGGGGGCGGTCAGGAAGCGGCCGGTCGCGCGCACCCACGAGGACTGTCGACCGACCGGGTGGTGCTTGAGATCGGGAAGTCCGGGGTACCGAAAGCTTCATGCCGAGTGTGGGGCAAGTCGTCGGAGACCGTTACCGTCTGGTCGAAAGCATCGCCAGTGGCGGTATGGGTGACGTGTGGCGAGCCGTCGACGAAACCCTCGACCGCTGTGTGGCGATCAAGATGCTGCAACCTCGGCTGGTCACCGACGCCGGCTTCGGCGAGCGATTCCGCCGCGAGGCCCGGGCGATGGCGGCCCTGCGTCACCCGGGCGTCGCCCAGGTCTACGACTACGGCGAGGTGTCGAATGCCGGAGCGCCGGTCCTCGCCTACATCGTGATGGAATGCGTGCAGGGGCAGCCCCTGTCGCAGCGGATCGCCGAGGTCGGCCGGCTGGATGTGGCCGAGGCGATGTCGATCGCCGCGCAGACCGCCCGTGCCCTCCAGGCGGCGCACGACGCCGGGGTCGTCCACCGGGACGTCAAGCCCAGCAACCTGATCATCGAGCCGGACGGGCACGTCGTCCTCGTCGATTTCGGCGTCGCGGTGACGCAGGAGGCGGTGAGCCTGACCGCTACGAACCAGGTCGTCGGCACCGCGCTGTACATGGCCCCGGAGCAGATCGCGAAGAACGAGACCTCCCCGGCGATCGACATCTACGCGCTGGGCGCCGTCGTCTACCACTGCCTCGCCGGCCGGCCGCCGCACCAGGGCGAGACCGCCCTCGCGGTGGCGCTGCGGCACCTCGGAGAGGAACCGTCTCCGCTGCCCGAGGACGTTCCGGACGCGGTCCGGCGGCTGGTCGCCACCGCGATGGCCAAGGAGCCCGCCCACCGCTTTCCGACGGCGGCGGCCATGTCCACGGCGGCGCAGGCGGTCACCGACCCGTCAGATGAGTTGCTGCGGACCGCCACCGCGGCGACCTCGATCGCGGTGCCCGCCGAGCAGCGGGTTGCCCGGCGCTCAGCCCTCGGCGGCGCGGAGCGGCGGGCGCGTCGGGCGGGCAGCCCTGGGACCACCGGGCTCGCGGTACTCCTCGGATCGCTGGCCGCCGCGGCTGCCGTCCTGGTGTTCGCCGATCCCACCGGGATGATGACGGGCCCGACCGGGCGGCCGTCGACGCCTCCCGCGGTGCCGCCCGCGGTGTCGCCAACGGTGCCGCCGCAGGGGGAGCCCGGCCCCGGTGCCGGCGGCGGCGAACCGGCCACCCGCGATTCCGCGGGTCTGCCGGTGCGGGCACCCGGATCTCCGACCCCGACGGCCACCGGCTCAGCGGGCGGGGCCGCGGCGAGCCCGTCGGCGACGCCTGGTGGGGGCACTGTGGATACGCCCGAGCCCACCACGTCCGAGAGTGCCCCGGCTGAACCGACGGGAGCCCCGACGGGTGAGACGACGGAGGAACCGACGGACGAACCAGTTTCGGATGAGACCGACGAGCCGTCGACCGAGGAGTCGGCGGCGGGGGATGAGTCGGCGGCGGGGCAGACCGCGCAACCGCAGGTGTAGGGCGTGCGGAAGCGCTGGCCGGCCTGCGCCGGGAACGCCGAGGCGAGGTGGGGACGTACCCGTGGCACGGCTCTGGCGTGGCGGCCGGGGCCGCCACGCCAGAGTGTGATTGTCAGGAGCTGATCAGGTCACCCCGTGCGGCAGGTGACCGTCGGCCAGTTCCAGTTGCCGTTGGCCATGATCGTGATCCCGAAGTTGTTGCCGTTGCCGTTCGGTCTCGCGGTTACCGTGCCGCTCGTGCCGCTGACGGAGGCGTTCCAGCTGTTCTGCACGCTCTGGCCGCCGCCGAGGCCGAGGCTGACGACCCAGTTGTTGGTGCCGCTGACCGCGACGTTGAGGTTGAACCGGTCGCCCCACTGCTGGCCGGCGGAGAGCGTCGCGTTGCAGTTGCCGTTGCCGGGCGGGGGGCTGGTGGTGGTGGTCGGGTCCGGGTTGCTGCCGCCGCCTTCCCGAACGGTGATGTCGGAGCTGCCGCTGCTCTGGTAGCCCTCGGTGGCCATGATCTGGTAGCTGTGGTTGGTGCCGAGGTTCAAGCCGGCACGGGCCCAGGCGTCGAAGTGGTTGGCGGTGGTGATGGTGCCACTCGATCGCTTCTGCTGGCGGACGCTCCAGAACTGGTAGAACGTCTGATTGCCGTCGATCGACGGGGCGTTGACCCGCTGGCTGCGCAGGATGTCGTAGGTGCCGCCGTCAGTGGTGACCGTGCCCATCCGGGTGGCGCCGCTGCTCGGGTTGTAGCTGCCGAAGTTCTCCACCACGTAGTACTCGATGAGCGGGTTGCGCGTCCATCCGTACAGGGCGAGGTAGGTGTTGTTGTTGCCCGGGTTGTAACTGCCCGAGTAGGTGACCGTGCGTCGGTTGCCGGTGGCCCAACCCTTGCCGCCGACCCAGTTGTTGGTGCTCCTGTCCCAACTGCTGGTGTAACGGCCGTCGGCGCGCAGCGTCATGCTGGCGTTGCCGCTGTCCTTCCAGAACGAGAAGAAGTAGCCGTTGTGCGTGCCGGTGAGGTTCGAGGTGAGGGTCCGGTCGGCCTCCGCGTACGCGTTGGTGGCGGTCATCGTGCCGGTGACGGCCAGGACGGCGGCGCAGGCGGCGCCGAGGAGCAGCCGCATGCGGCCACGCCTCCGGGGTCTGGTGGGGATCTCGCCGGTGTCGATCATTAACGTGTTCCTCCTTGTGGCGGCTGGCGGGGGCCAGCGGTGCGATACGGCCCGCAGGCTGTCGGTGGCCCGGGACGGCCATCGGCGTCGTACCGCGTGGTGGTGGCCGGTCGTCCTGCGCGACGACCGGAGGAGTGGGTCGCGGTGACTGGTGCTGACGGCAATTGAGCGCCGTCGATGGCGACCGTATTAACCCGGCCGTCGACTTGTCAACAATTTCCGGAAACACGCTGGCAACGTCGCGGCGACCGGCCGCCTGCCGTGGGAGCGGTATCTATCCAGGTCAGTAGTCGATCAGGGCCGAGACGCTCTCCCGGGGAGCTGTGGCGGCCGACGAGGACGTGAGAAGAACCTGCCGAGAACTTCCGGAGACTTTCCGGACCGCAATCACCCGGCGGTCAAAGGGTGCGAGGCAGGCAGGAGCCCGGTCAGCTCCGGAGGGCGTTGAGCCGCGCGGCCTGGCGGGTCAGGTGGTCGCGCTCGGCCAGGTTGGCGGCGTTGCGGGCCGCCTCGGCGTACAGCCGCGCCGCCGTCGCCGCGTTGCCGTCGCGCTCGTGCAGGTAGGCCGCGACCGCTGTGTAGCGGGGCAGTGCGTCGTCCAGTGCCGCGAGCGCCGCGAGGCCGGCGCGCGGGCCGTCGGCCTCGCCGACGGCGACCGCGCGGTTGAGCAGGACGATCGGGCTGTCGGTCAGCAGCGCGAGTTCGTCGTACCACTCGACGATCTGCACCCAGTCGGTCTCCCCGGCGGTGGGCGCGTCGGCGTGCAGCGCCGCGATGGCGGCCTGGGCCTGGAACTCGCCCAGTCGGTCCCGGGCGAGGGCCGCCTGGAGGATTCCGACGCCCTCGGCGATCAACGCGGTGTCCCATCGGCCGCGGTCCTGCTCGGCCAGCGGCACCAGGCTGCCGTCGGCCGCCCTCCGGGCGGCGCGCCTAGCGTGGTGCAGCAGCATGAGGGCGAGCAGCCCCGCCACCTCGGGGTGGTCGATCGCGGCCGCGAGCTGCCGGGTGAGCCGGATGGCTTCGGCGGCGAGGTCGACGTCGCCGAAGTAGCCCTCGTTGAAGACCAGATAGAGGACGCGCAGCACGGTGGCGACGTCACCGGGCTGGTCGAACCGCACTCCGGAGACGGTGCGCTTGGCCCGGCTGATGCGCTGCGCCATGGTCGCCTCGGGCACCAGGTAGGCCTGGGCGATCTGGCGGGTGGTCAGCCCGCCGACGGCGCGCAGCGTGAGCGCGACCGCTGACGACGGCGTCAGCGACGGGTGGGCGCACAGGAAGTAGAGCTGGAGCGTGTCGTCCACCGCCGGGGTGGGGCCGGGCGGGGGTTCCTCGTCGACGAGGTCCTCACGTCGACGGCGGGCCGCGTCCGCCCGGGTCGCGTCGAGGAACCGGCGCCAGGCCACGGTGACGAGCCAGCCCTTCGGGTCCCGTGGCGGGTCGGTCGACCAGACGCGGAACGCCTCGACCAGCGCGTCCTGTACGGCGTCCTCGGCCGCCGCGAAGTCAGCTCCGCGGCGGACGAGGACCCCGAGCACACTCGGCGTGAGGCTCCGGATCAGTGCCTCGTTCACTCCGTGATGGTGGGCGGCTCGGTCAGGAACGGGCGCAGTTCGAGCCACTCGTGGATCGGCTTCCCGTCCTTTCCGGGGGCGGCGGACAGCTCCCCGGCCAGCTCGACGGCGCGCTCGTAGCTGTCGACGTCGATCACCATCCAGCCGGCGATGAGGTCCTTGGTCTCGGCGAACGGGCCGTCGGTGACCGGCGGGCGGCCCTCACCGTCGTACCGGACGAACACCCCGTCGGGGGCCAGGGCCTGGCCGTCGACGAACTCGCCGGTCTGCTCGAGCCGTGCCGCGAAGTCGTTCATGTACGCGATGTGCGCCGTGATCTCCTGCGGCGTCCACTGGTCCATGGGTACGTCGTTGACCCCGCTCGGGGCGCCGCGGTAGTGCTTGAGCAGCAGGTACTTCGCCATCGTCTTCTCCTCGGTGCGGGTGTGAGGCCCTTCGTGGCCGCCTTCACCCCGGGGACGGAGCTGGTCGCCGGTTCTCGACATGGCCGTCCGGATTATTTTTACTCTGGCTCAGGAGCGTGGGTGGAACCGGTCGGACACGGTGGTGCGGGACCGGCGTGAAACTTGATTCGTTCCAAAATAGTGAGCTAGTGTTCGTCGGGTGATGTCCGACTTCGAGGCGCAACTGCGGGCCGCCTCGCTGCGGGTGACCCGGCCTCGACTGGCGGTGCTCGCGGCGCTGCGCGACCACCCGCACGTCGGCACCGACGCCGTGATCGCGCTGGTCCGGGCGGATCATCCCACGGTGTCCCACCAGGCGGTGTACGACGTGCTGCGGGTGCTCACCGACGCTGGTCTGGTGCGGCGCATCCAGCCGGCCGGGGCGACCGCCCGCTATGAGTCCCGGGTCGCGGACAACCACCACCACATCGTGTGCCGCTCCTGCGGCGCCATCGCCGACGTCGACTGCGCCGTCGGCCACGCTCCCTGTCTCACCGCCTCCGACGACCATGGTTTCGTGGTCGACGAGGCGGAGGTCGTCTACTGGGGCACCTGTCCCGACTGCGCGACCGAACGCACGCCCCAGAGATCCGCAAGCTCGGAAGGAATTACATGAGCGACACCCAGGACAACGGCCCCACCAGTGCGCAGGGCGTGGACCAGAAGGCAGCGGCCGGCTGCCCGGTCGCGCACGACTCGGTGACCGCGCACGGCAGCGAGAGCGAGAACCCGGCGATCGACTCGCCGACCCCGAAGACCGGCGGTCGTCCGCGCAACAACCGGGACTGGTGGCCCAACCAGCTCGACCTCTCGGTGTTGCACGCCCACTCGTCCAAGGGCAACCCGTTGGGCGAGAACTTCAGCTACGCCAAGGAGTTCGCCAAGCTCGACGTCGAGGCCCTCAAGCGCGACATCACCGAGGCCCTCACCACCTCGCAGGACTGGTGGCCGGCCGACTTCGGCCACTACGGCGGCCTGATGATCCGGATGAGCTGGCACTCCGCCGGCACGTACCGCATCGAGGACGGTCGCGGTGGAGCCGGCGACGGCGGTCAGCGTTTCGCTCCGCTGAACAGCTGGCCGGACAACGCCAACCTCGACAAGGCCCGCCGGCTGCTCTGGCCGGTCAAGCAGAAGTACGGCCAGAAGATCTCCTGGGCCGACCTGATCGTGCTCGCCGGTAACGTCTCCCTGGAGTCGATGGGCTTCAAGACTTTCGGCTTCGGCTTCGGTCGCGAGGACGTGTGGGAGCCCGAGGAGATCTTCTGGGGCCCGGAGGACACCTGGCTCGGCGACGAGCGCTACGCCTCCGAGAAGGAGATGGCGGCTGGCGTCGGGGCGACCGAGATGGGTCTCATCTACGTCAACCCGGAGGGGCCTCGCGGCAACGCCGACCCGCTCGCGGCGGCGCACTTCATCCGCGAGACCTTCGCCCGGATGGCGATGAACGACGAGGAGACCGTCGCCCTCATCGCCGGTGGCCACACCTTCGGCAAGACCCACGGTGCCGGCGTCGCCGACAACCACGTGGGTCCGGAGCCCGAGGGTGCCCCGCTGGAGGCGCAGGGCCTGGGCTGGCTGAGCACCCACGGCAGCGGCAAGGGCGGTGACACGATCACCAGCGGGCTCGAGGTGACGTGGACCGACGTGCCGACGCAGTGGAGCAACCGCTTCTTCGAGATCCTGTTCGGCTACGAGTGGGAGCTCACCACGAGCCCGGGCGGCGCGAAGCAGTGGGTCGCCAAGGACGCCGAGGCGATCATCCCGGACGCCCACGACCCGTCGAAGAAGCACAAGCCGACGATGCTCACGACCGACCTGTCGCTGCGTGTCGACCCGGCGTACGAGAAGATCTCGCGCCGCTTCCTGGAGAACCCCGACCAGTTCGCGCTGGCCTTCGCCAAGGCGTGGTACAAGCTGCTGCACCGCGACATGGGTCCGATCGAGCGTTTCCTCGGGCCGTGGGTGGCCGAGCCGCAGCTGTGGCAGGACCCGGTGCCGGCCGTCGACCACGAGCTCGTGGGTGACGCCGACATCGCCGCGCTCAAGGCGAAGGTCCTGGAGTCCGGTCTGACGACCGCCCAGTTGGTCTCCACCGCCTGGGCGTCCGCCGCGAGCTTCCGCTACACCGACAAGCGTGGTGGCGCCAACGGCGCACGGATCCGTCTTGAGCCGCAGCGCAACTGGGAGGTCAACCAGCCGGAGCAGCTCGCGACGGTCCTGACCACTCTGGAGGGCATCCAGCGGGAGTTCAACGAGGCCGGCGGCGCGAAGATCTCGCTCGCCGACCTGATCGTGCTGGCCGGTTCGGCAGCCGTCGAGAAGGCGGCGCGTGACGCCGGCGTCGAGGTGACAGTGCCGTTCCGGCCGGGCCGCACCGACGCCACGCAGGAGCAGACCGACGTCGAGTCGTTCCGGGTCCTCGAGCCGCGCGCCGACGGTTTCCGCAACTACCTGCGTCCCGGCGAGAAGACCCAGCCGGAGGTGCTGCTCATCGACCGCGCCTACATGCTCAACCTGACCGCGCCCGAGATGACCGTCCTGGTCGGCGGCCTGCGTTCCCTCGGCGCCAACACCGCTGGTGCCCAGCACGGTGTCCTCACCGACCAGCCGGGCGTGCTCACCAACGACTTCTTCGCCAACCTGCTGTCCCCGGGCACCCGGTGGAGCGCGTCGAAGTCCGAGGAGCACGTGTACGAGATCCGCGATCTGGCCACCGACGAGGTGAAGTGGACCGCCACCGCGGTCGACCTCATCTTCGGTTCCAACTCGCAGCTGCGGGCCCTCGCCGAGGTCTACGCCAGCCAGGACGCCCGCGACAAGTTCGTGGCCGACTTCGTGGCAGCCTGGACCAAGGTCATGGAGCTCGACCGCTTCGACATCGCCTGACCGCCTGACACCGACGAGCCCCGGTCAATCCATCAGTGATTGGCCGGGGCTCGTCGGCCATTGCACGCCCCTGAGCAGGTATGCCGTACCGCGCCGATCGCCCGTATTCTGGGTGACCTTGGCGGATCGCATACCCCCGGGGGTATAGTCGAACGCAGGAGGTGGCGGTGAAACTTCGACCGGAGATGACGTCGGATGCGCTGACCAGGCTCAAGCGGGCCCGTGGGCAGCTCAACGCGGTTATCGAGATGATGGAGAGCGGTCAGGACTGTCGTGAGGCCCTGACCCAGCTCGCTGCGGTGTCCAAGGCGATAGACCGAGCGGGTTTCAAGATCATTGCTTCGGGGATGCGGCACTGCGGGGCTGCGCGCGAACGTGGCGAGGAGCCGGAGATGACCGAGGAGGAGCTGGAGAAGCTTTTCCTGGCTCTCGCCTGACGCGGCACGACGTCACCCACGGCGCTGGCCGCACTGTGGGTGACGGCGTGCACATGAAGAACACGGCAGCAGTGTGTCATCTGCATACCCCCGGGGGTATGCAGAGTTTGTTGAACTTTAAGGAGTGGACATGGCAGTTGAGGTTTCCGTCGTCGCGACGTCGTCCCTCGGTGACCGCAGCTACCTCGCCTCAGACGGGCGGGTGGCGATCGTGGTCGACCCCCAGCGCGACATCGACCGCGTGATGTACCTCGCGGGAGCGTTGGGGGTCCGCATCACCCATGTCGTGGAAACGCACATCCACAACGACTACGTCTCCGGCGGGCTGGAGCTCGCACGAATCACCGGCGCCCACTACCTGGTGGCCGCGGCTGACGAGGTCGGCTTCGAGCGGACGCCCGTCACCGACGGCGACCAGGTGGCTGTCTCCGACTCGCTACGGCTGCGGGTGATCGCCACGCCGGGTCACACCTTCCACCACCTGTCATACGTCCTCGATGAGGCCGTAGGCGGCAGTTGGCGGTCGGCCGGTGTCTTCACCGGTGGTTCACTGCTGTTCGGCACGACGGGTCGGACGGACCTCCTGGGCAAGCAGCATGCCCACGAGTTGGCCCACCAGCAGCACGCCTCGGCGAAGCGGCTGGCGGATCTGCTGCCCGACGGGGCCGAGGTATGGCCGACGCACGGCTTCGGCAGCTTCTGCTCGGCCAGTCAGTCGGACGCCGCGGAGTCGACGATCGGCCGGGAGAAGGAGAAGAACCAGGTTCTCCGGCTGGCCGCGGAGGACTTCGTCACGGAGACCCTCGCCGGCCTCGACGCCTACCCGGCGTACTACGCACACATGGGCGTGGAGAACCTCGCGGGACCGGCCCCGGTCGACCTCACCCCGGTGAGCCTCGCCGATGCTGCCGAACTGCGCGAGCGGATGGCCGACGGGCAGTGGGTGGTGGACCTCAGGCACCGCAAGGCGTACGCCACCTCGCACCTGGCCGGCACGGTCAGCCTCGGCCTGGACGGCCCGATGTCCACCTGGCTCGGTTGGCTGATCGACTGGGGAGTGCCGATCACCCTGCTCGCCGAGACCCCGGGCCAGGTCGCCGATGCCCAGCGCGAGCTGGTCCGGATCGGCATCGACCGCCCGGCCGCGCAGGTCACCGGCGAGGTGGAGCGCTGGGCAGCCGAGCCCGGTCAGCTGCGGGAGCTGCGGATGGCCGACTTCGTGACCCTCGCGGCGGCCCGCGCCGGGCATGTCCCTGCCGGCCTCCCTGCCGCGGACGTGGTCCTCGACGTGCGAATGACAAACGAGTGGCGGACCAGCCACATCGACGGCGCCCTGCACATCCCACTGCCTGAGCTGCCCAGGCGGCTGGCCGACGTGCCGACCGGCGTTGTCTGGGTGCACTGCGGCTCCGGCTACCGTGCCACGGCGGCGGCGTCGCTACTGGCCAACGCCGGCCGCGAGGTGGTCGTCATCGACGACAAGTTCGACCGGGCCGAGAGCGCGGGCGTGCAGATGGCCACTGACGCCTGACCGAACAGCACGGACCACCGGCTGGCGCCGCCGCCCAGCGTCGGCCGGGCACCCCCTGCCCTGTCGCGTAGCAGTTTGCCCCTGAAAGAGGAGAAATGAAACCTTCCGAGACCGCCCGCCCCGCCACCGTCGATGCCAGCGGGCTGCGGGAGCTGATCGACTCCGGCCACGGGCCGCGCCTGCTGGACGTGCGTACCCCGGCGGAGTTCGAGACGTCGCATATCCCCGGCTCCTACAACGTGCCACTCGACCTGCTCAGGGAGCACCGCCAGGAGCTGCGCAACCACCTGGACGAGGATGTCGTGTTGGTGTGTCGCACCGGTGCCCGCGCCACTCAGGCCGAGCAGACCCTGGCCGGGGTGGGTCTTCCGAACCTCAAGGTCCTCGACGGCGGCATCATGGCCTGGCAGGCGGTCAACGCGCCGATCAGCCAGGGTGCCCCCCGTTGGGACCTCGAACGCCAGGTCCGCCTTGTCGCCGGGGCGATCGTGCTGGTCAGCGTCCTCGGCTCGGTGTTCGTGCCGCAGCTGAAGTGGGTGGCCGGATTCATCGGCGCCGGCCTCACCTTTGCCGCCGTCAGCAACACCTGCGCCATGGGCATGATGCTCGGCAAACTGCCGTACAACCGGGGTGCCAACTGTGACGTGGACACCATCGTCGGCCAGTTGCGCGACAGCACCAGTGGCCGAGGATGACACCAGTCCTGGCACTGACCATCGGACTGGCCGTGCTGATCGGCGTCAGCCTCGGGCTCCTCGGCGGCGGCGGATCGATCCTCGCCGTGCCGCTGCTGGTCTACGTCGCCGACCTGCCCGCGAAAGAAGCCATCGCGACCTCGCTACTCGTTGTCGGCGCCACCAGCATGGTGGGCGTCCTTCCGCACGCTCGTGCCCATCGGGTGCGCTGGCGTACCGGCCTCCTCTTCGGCTTCGCCGGCATGATCGGTGCCTACATCGGCGGACGCCTGGCCGGGTTCGTCCCGGCTGGGTTCCTGCTCACCGGGTTCGCCGTGATGATGCTGGCCACCGCGGTCACGATGATCCGCGGCCGGCGCGACGCCGAGGGCAGGGCGGTGCCGCACGAGCTGCCGATCCTGCGGGTGATCCTCGACGGTCTGGTGGTCGGACTGGTGACCGGCCTGGTCGGCGCCGGCGGCGGTTTCCTGGTGATGCCCGCCCTGGCGCTGCTCGGTGGGCTGCCGATGCCCGTCGCGGTCGGAACCTCGCTGGTGGTCATCGCGATGAAGTCGTTCGCCGGGCTGGCCGGCTACCTGTCCAGCGTGAGCATTGACTGGGGCCTCGCGGCAGCGGTCACCGCCGCCGCCATCGTCGGCAGCGTTGCGGGAGGGCGGCTCGCCGGTCGGATCCCGGCCGACGTCCTGCGCAAGTCGTTCGGCTGGTTCGTCGTGGTGATGGGCGTCCTCGTTCTCGTCCAGCAACTGCCCACGGAGCTGCGGACAAACCCGCTGCTGTGGACCGGCGTCGGCGTCGCGGCGGCCATCTCCGTCGCGCTGACCGTGCTGACGGGCCGGAGGAAGGTGCGGACGCAGAGCGAGCCGGCCAACCGCTGAGGTCTCGCAGGCTCGACCAGAGCGAGCCGGCCGGCCGGCACCATCGACGGGCGTCCGGAAAGGCGACTAATCTGTTGCCCCACACTCCATCGATGTGAGGAGATGCGATGGCGCGTCGCACCGGCCGGCCTTCCTACCTGTCGGACAAAGCCGATGTGCGCCATCGCCGCGCGACACGCTTCGTGGCGGTCGCGGGGGCGGTCGCGCTGGTCACCGCCCTGTTGGGTGGGCTGGTCGGCTACCAGGTGGGTCGCCCGGACGCCACCGAGGCGGCCATCGCGACCATCCAGCAGGCCGAGGCGAAGCGGGACGCTCAACAGATCCTGGAGCTGACCGGGACGGCCCGACGCGTCCGCGACCAGATCGCCCCCGTCCTGGCCGCCATCAAGACGGAGACGTCGCGTGCGCCGGATCCGGGCCAGGCGCGCCAATGGCAGGAGATCATGCGCCAGGCAGCCGAGCCGTTCGCTGACCCACCGTCGGGCACCACCGCCACCAACGTGGCGCGTGGAGGGTTGCGCGCGGCGATCCAGCAGGCGTCGCTGGCCGTCGACGCGTACGCGCTGGCCGCCGACGTCCCTGCGGCGCAGCGCGCGGCCCTGCTGGCCGTCACGGCGCGACAGGCGGCCCAGGCGGTGACGATGTGGTCTGTAGCGGCGACCCAGCTCGACCAGGTCAGCGTCGACGCCGGGCACGGCCATCAGCACGTGTTCCTCGACACAGACTCCCACGAGGGGGCGCTCACGCCGGACGGGGCGCCCGAGGGGACCGGCGGCTGAGCGGCGCTTTGCTGCTTGATGTCTGGTTCGACTGCGGGCGCTGCTGCCGTGGCGGCCGGACGGCCGCTCAAGATCTGGGAGTGGTCGGCCGGATCGGGTACGGTCGCTTATCGCAAAGTCTATGAACCAGATTGGCTTTCTGTGCAAGGGAAGCCGCATCGGAGGGACACAGCCGTGAGGTTCCCAACTGCCGTCCGTCGGGCCGGTCTCGTCGCGGCCATCGCCGCCCTCGCGCTGAGCGCGGGTTGCGCCAAGAAGGACGACAGCGAGGTCCAGGCGAGCGGGGTCAAGCTGGTTGAGGCGGGCAAGCTGACCGTCTGCACCCACCTGCCGTACCCGCCGTTCCAGTCGAAGGACGCCAGCGGCAAGGTCACCGGCTTCGACGTCGAGATCATGGACCTGGTGGCCAAGGAGCTGGGTGTCGAGCAGACGATCATCGACACCCCGTTCGAGGGGATCAAGTCCGGCCAGGACCTGAACACCGGCAAGTGCGATGCGGCCGCCGCCGGCATGACGATCACCGAGGAACGGCAGAAGGTGATGAACTTCTCCGACCCGTACTTCGACGCCACGCAGGCGCTGCTGGTGAAGACCGGTAAGCCGTACAAGTCGCTCGACGACCTCAAGGGCAAGAAGTTCGGTGTCCAGGCGGCCACCACGGGTCGTGACTACGCCAAGAAGTTCGAGGCGGAGAAGGGCCTTCAGCTCGTCGAGTTCGAGGACCTCGCCGCCCTGCAGCAGGCCGTCGCCAACGGCCAGGTCGAGGCCGCCATCAACGACCTGCCGGTCTGGAGCGAGTACCTCAAGAAGAACCCGGGCGGGTTCGAGGTCTCCGCCGAGTTCGACACCGGCGAGCAGTACGGCTTCCCCGTGAAGAAGGACGCCAACCCGGAGCTGCTCAAGAAGATCAACGAGGTGCTGGCCAAGGCCAAGCAGGACGGCACGTACGACACGATCTACGAGAAGTGGATCGGCAAGCGGCCGAGCGCCTGATCATCGCGTGGTACCGGAGGGCGTGCGTCCCGCGCGCCCTCCGTGTCGGTAATCTCCGGGAAGGCAACGAGCGAACGTGAAGCTGCGACGCCGCCAGCGGGAGCGGTTGTCCCTCGGGCTCCAGTACCTGGTCTTCATCGCCGTCATCGCCGCGGTGCTCTTCGCCGCCGACTGGGACAGGCTGGCCGACGCGTTCTTCCGCGTCGACATCATCAAGTCGATGTTCCCGACGATCATCACCGTGGCGCTGCGCAACACCATCCTCTACACGCTGGGCGCGTTCGCCTTCGGTCTCGTGTTCGGGACCATCCTGGCGTTGATGCGGCTGTCCCGGGTCGCGCCGTACCGCTGGGTGGCGACGGCGTACATCGAGCTGTTCCGGGGTCTGCCCGCCCTGCTGGTGCTGTTCCTCGTCGGGTACGGCATCCCGATCGCCTTCCCGGAGCGGGAGATCCCGGGTGGGGTGTTCGGTTCGATCGCGATCGGCCTCGGGTTGACCGCGGCGGCCTACATGGCCGAGACCATCCGCGCCGGCATCCAGGCCGTCCCCAAGGGGCAGATGGAGGCGGCGCGCACTCTCGGCATGTCGCACTTCACGGCCATGCGCACGATCGTCATCCCGCAGGCGTTCCGGATCGTGATCCCGCCGCTGACGAACGAGCTCATCCTGCTCACCAAGGACTCGTCGCTGGCGTACGTGCTGGGCGTGACGGCGCAGACCATCGAGATCACCAAGTTCGGTCGGGACATGCTGAACGACCGGGTGAACGCCACCCCGCTGCTGGTGGCCGGCCTCGCCTACCTGATCATCACTCTGCCCCTGTCCCAGGTGGTACGTCGCCTCGAACTCCGCTACGCCAAGGCCCGGTGACCGCATGACGACGACTCCATCCCGCCCTGCCATCGAGATCCGCGACCTGCACAAGTCCTTCGGGCCGCTCGAGGTGCTCAAGGGCATCGACTTCGAGGTCGGCCAGGGTGAGGTGGTCTGCGTGATCGGGCCGTCCGGGTCCGGCAAGTCGACGTTGCTGCGCTGCGTCGACCTGTTGGAGGAGCCGACGGCCGGCAGGATCTGGGTGAACGGGGTCGAGATGACCGACCCGGATGTCGAGGTCGACGCGGTACGCCGCGGCATCGGCATGGTCTTCCAGTCGTTCAACCTGTTTCCGCACCTGACCGTGCTGAGCAACCTCACCATCGCCCAGCGTCGGGTGCTCAAGCGCGGCCGGGCCGAGGCCGAGCGCGTCGCCCGGGCCAACCTGGAACGCGTCGGGCTGACCGACAAGGCCGACGTGTTCCCGGCGCAGCTCTCCGGTGGGCAGCAGCAGCGGGCGGCCATCGCCCGGTCGCTGTCGATGGAGCCGAAGGTGATGCTATTCGACGAGCCCACCTCCGCGTTGGACCCGGAGTTGGTCGGCGACGTGCTCACCGTCATGCGCAAACTGGCCGAGGACGGCATGACGATGATGGTGGTCACCCACGAGATGGCCTTCGCCCGCGACGTCGCCGACCGGGTGGTGTTCATGGACGGTGGGGTGGTGGTCGAGCAGGGGCCACCGCAGGAGGTGCTGGGCGCCCCGAAGCACGAGCGGACCCGTGCGTTCCTCTCCCGGGTCCTCGACCCGACCCGGGTCGCCCAGCTCGGTCAGACCGACCAGTCGCCCGAGCCGCTGGAGGCCCCCGGCCTGCCGGCTGACGACCGCCACAACCTCTGACCAACTGATCCTGTACGTCGGGCCGCCTCAGCGATGTGGCGGCCCGACGTCGTTCTGGCGGCCGGGTGTCAGCTTCATGTCAATCGACGGTCGTCGTGATGTCAAGGTAATCTTCCTGCAATCAGACCCTGTACTTTCGTCGATGGATTACATAAGTTGCTGTCATCCACCGAAAGTCTTGAGTCTTCCGAGCAAAGTTCGCGACGAGCCTCACCCTCAGTCGTGCTACCGCCCCCGTGCTCGGGTCGATGCACCCTGTCCTCGTCGCGTCTTCGCCCGGTTGGGAACGGAGACCCATGGACGATCACGCCGTTGGCTCCCACCGCCACCTGTCCCGCCGATCGCTGATCGCCACCGGCGCGCTCGCCGCCGGGGCGTTGGGCGCGTCCGCCCCGACGATCGGCACCGCGTTCGGAGGCAGCCCCGCCCGGGCCGCCGCCGGCGTCACCAAGAAGATCACCATCTACGCCGAGCAGTTGCCCGGCAACCTGTTCGGCTACGGCCTCGCGCCCGGTCAGGCCACCGTGCCCGGACCACTGCTGGAGATGTACGAGGGCGACACCCTGGAGATCACCCTGGTCAACACGACCGACCAGCGGTTGTCCATCCATCCGCACGGGGTGGACTACAGCACCGAGTCCGACGGCAGCCCCTTCAACGCCTCGTTCAACAATCCCGGTGAGACACGGACGTACGTCTGGCGCTCCCACGAGATGGTGGCCGCGGCGGGTCGGCGGTACATGCCGGGCAGCGCCGGCTACTGGCACTACCACGATCACGCGATGGGCACCGACCACGGCACCGCCGGTGTCGCGAAGGGACTCTACGGGGCGCTGATCGTCCGGCGCCGTGGCGACATCCTGCCGGAGAAGCAGTTCACTGTCGTGTTCCACGACATGATGATCAACAACCGGATGGCGCCGGCCACGCCCATGTTCGAGGCCAACCTGGGCCAGCGGGTGGAGTGGATCGCCATCGGCCACGGCAACCTGTTCCACACCTTCCACCTGCACGCCCACCGCTGGGCGGACAACCGCACCGGAATGCTGGAGGGCCCGAGCGACCCGAGCCTGGTCGTCGACAACAAGGACCTCAACCCGGGCAGCTCGTTCGGTTTCCAGGTGCTGGCCGGGGAGGGCGTCGGACCCGGGGCGTGGATGTACCACTGCCACGTGCAGACCCACTCCGACGGCGGCATGGCCGGGATCTTCCTGGTGCGCAACGCCGACGGCAGCATGCCACCGGGCGCCGAGGAGGCGATCCACCGGTTCCAGGGCCACACCCACACGCACGGAAGTTAACCGAAAGTGGGGACGGGGATGACCAGAAAAATACGACGAGTTCTTGCCGCGGTAGCGGCCTTCGCGACACTGATTCCCGCGACGACGGCGGCAGCCGCGCCGCCACCGGCAGCCGCCCCGCAGGCAGCGCAGGCGCAGCGGACCGGCGTCCTCGTGTTCCACGGGCCGGTGGCTGAGCAGCAGGACCCGGTGGCCCGTGCGGTGGACACCATCAAACAGCTTGGTGCCGGTCATGACATCGATGTCACGGCCACCACGGACCCCGCTGTCTTCACCACGGCCAAGCTGTCCGCGTACCGCAGCGTGGTGTTTCTCTCCGCGACGGGCGCCGCGCTCAACCGCGACCAGGAGTCGGCGCTGCAGAGCTACATGAAGGCCGGCGGCGGTTTCGTCGGCATCGCCGACGCCGCCCGCGCCCAGGTCGACTCCACCTGGTTCACCGGCCTGATCGGCACCCGCCCGGCGGGCGCCATCCCGGTGGCCGAGCCGGTGGCCCGGGTGACCGCCAGTGGTGAGAACCCACCCAACGAGACCAAGGAGAAGCTGACCGACGGCGACGCCAACACGAAGTGGCTCGTCCGCACCCCGACCGCCTGGGTGGCGTACGAGTTGAGCGCAGCCAAGCGGATCACCGGGTACGCGTTGACGTCGGCCAACGACTCCTCCGGCCGGGACCCGAAGGACTGGACCCTCCAAGGCTCCACGGACGGCCAGACCTGGACCGATCTGGACCGGCGCACCGGCCAGAGCTTCCCGGACCGGTACCAGACCCGCCGGTTCGACATCGCCACCCCGCAGGAGTTCACGCGCTACCGGCTCAACGTCACCGCGAACAGCGGCGAACCGCTGGTCCAGCTCGCCGACCTGCGACTGTTCACCGGCAGCACCACCGCTCCGGAGCCGCCCGCGGTGAACCGCGCGGTGGTCGACATCCTGGACCGGAAACACCCGGCCACGGCGTCACTGCCGCTGACCATCACCCGCTCGGACCGCTGGGAGAACTGGGACCCGAACCCGATCGGCACGGTGCACACCCTCGCCCAGGTCGAGGAGCGGCACTACAACCCGGGAGCGGCCGCCAACGGCGCCTTCCACCCGGTGTCCTGGTGCCGGGACTACGACGGCGGCCGGTCGTTCTACACCGGCATGGGTCACACCGAGGGCAGCTACGGCGAGGAGGCGTTCCGCACGCACCTCACCGGGGCTCTCAACTGGACCACCGGCCGCGTACGCGGTGACTGCCAGGCCACGATCGCCGCGAACTACAAGGTGGAGCGGCTCACCGCGGCCAACCAGACCGGGCAGCTGGACCAGATCGGCGAGCCGCACGGGCTCACCATCGCGCCGGACGGCACGGTCTTCTACGTCGGCAAGGCGGCCTGCCCGAGCGGCCCGATCGCGGACTGGAACAACCCGCAGGTCGGCTTGGGCTGCGGCACCATCCACTCCTGGGACCCACGGACCAAGCAGGCAAAACTGCTCACGACCCTGGAGGTGATGGGCAACCGGGGCAGCGGCTCGGAGCTGGTGAAGAACGAGGAGGGCCTGCTCGGCATCGTGCCCGACCCGAAGTTCGCCGACAACGGCTGGCTCTACGTCTACTGGATGCCGCACGAGTCGGTCGACCGGGTGCAGCGGGTCGGGCAGCGCACCATCTCGCGGTTCACCTACGACCGCCAGGCGCAGACCATCGACCAGGCCACCCGCAAGGACCTGTTGCAGTTCCCGGTGCAGGTGCACAGCTGCTGCCACGCGGGCGGCGGCATGGCGTTCGACGCCAAGGGCAACCTCTACGTCGGCTCCGGCGACAACAACTCCTCCGAGGGGTCGCAGGGCTACTCCGGCAACAACTGGACCCAGGAGTACCAGGGGATCTCGTTCCAGGACGCCCGCCGCACCTCGGGCAACACCAACGACCTCGCCGGCAAGATCATCCGGATCCATCCGGAGGCCGACGGGACGTACACCATCCCGGAGGGCAACCTGTTCCCACCGGGCACCGAGAAGGCCCGCCCGGAGATCTACGTGATGGGCGTACGCAACATCGCCCGCCTCCAGATCGACCCGGTGCACCAGTGGCTGACCGCGGGCTGGGTCGGCCCGGACGCCTCGTCGCCCAGCCCCACCCTGGGCCCGGCCAAGTACGAGACGGCCACCATCATCACCTCCGCCGGTAACCAGGGCTGGCCGTACTGCATGGGCAACCGGCAGCCGTACCGGGACCGCAGCAGCACCGACGCGACGGTGCTGACCGGCTGGTACGACTGCGACAACCTGAAGAACACCTCGCCCCGCAACACCGGTCTGGTGGACATCCCGGCCGCCCGGGACAACATGATCTGGTATTCGCCAGACGGCGGCGGCCCGGTCTTCCCGAAGCGGACCGACGGCAGCGGCCTGCCGACCTACGTCGCGGCCGACGCCACCTACACCCAGCCATACCTGCGCGGCGGCGGCCAGGCCATCATGTCCGGTCCGACGTACCACCGGGAACTCGTCGACACCACCAGCGGTGTGGCGTGGCCGGAGCACTGGGACGGTAAGTGGTTCATCGGCGACCAGTCCAACGCCGCCAACCGGGTAGCGGTCACCGTCGACCCGGCCGGCGTGCCGCAGGCCACCCCACCGGTGTACGCCGAGTCCCTGCGCGCCATCATCCCGGGCGGCAACGGCGACGCCCGGCTGCAGAGCTGGATGGACGCCAAGTTCGGCCCGGACGGCGCGCTCTACCTGCTGGACTACGGCGGCGGGTTCTTCAGCCTGCACCCCAACCAGAAGCTGATCCGGATCACCTACACCGGTGGCGCGCCCACCCCGGTGCCGGCGGCGAACTCGGTCGCCGTGCAGAACAAGCCGCTCACCATCGCCTTCGACGGCGCCCGCTCCGGCGGCGTCAGCCACCGGTGGGAGTTCGGCGACGGCACCACGTCCACCGAGGCGAACCCCCGGCACACGTACGCCACTGTCGGCACCTACACCGCGAAGCTGACCGTCACGTACGCCGACGGTGAGACCGCGACGGTGCAGAGCACGGTCACGGTGGGCTGCGCGGTGCCCGACAGCCGGCAGAACGTGTGGCTCGACGACACGGACACCGGGGTGCCCAGTCGCCCGGTCGGGCAGGGCTGCACGATCAACGACCTGATCGACGACGAGAGCACCTGGGCCGACCACGACGCCTTCGTCCGACACGTGGGCGCGGTGACCCGCGCGTTGCAGGACGACGACCTGCTCACGGCCCGGGAGTCCGGCACCCTCACCCGCCTGGCTGCGGCGTCGGAGGTCGGTCGGAACGGGCGCACCGGCTACGAGCCGCTCTTCGACGGCACCGCCGAGTCGCTGCGCGGCTGGGAGCAGGCGCCGACGGGCTCGTTTGCCATCCAGCCGGACGGGTCGCTGCGCTCCAGCGGCGGCCTGGGCATGCTCTGGCACACGAAGGAACTGGGCGACTTCTCGCTGAAGGTGCAGTTCCGCGACATCGCACCGGGCACCGGCCGGGCCAACACCGGCGTCTTCACCCGCTTCCCGGACCCGCGGATCCCGCTGGAGCAACGCCCGCCGGGCAGCTGCGGCACTGTCGGATCGGCCCGCACCTCGCAGGCGTGGGTGGCGATCTACTGCGGACACGAGATCCAGATCTACGACGGTGAGACCGGCGAGCCGCAGAAGACCGGCTCGGTCTACAACTTCGACCCGGTGCCGCTCGCCCAGGCCGGCGTGACCCCGAAGGAGCAGTGGAACGACTACGAGATCCGCGTTGTCGGACAGCACTACACGATGGTCCGCAACGGTGTGGTGATCAACGAGTTCGACAACACGCCGGGCAAGCAGTCGTCCCGCGCCGGCGACCCGCCGACGGACCTGCGGCAGTTCCTGCGTGGCTTCATCGGCCTGCAGAACCACGGTGACAACGACCTGACCGAGTTCCGCAACGTCCGCGTGCGCGAGCTCTAGGAGAGACGATGACCCGACGACTGACGGCTGCGCTGGCGGCGTTCCTGCTCACGGTGATCCCGTGGGCCGCGACGCCCGCCTCCGCCGCCCCGCGCGTCGCGGAACAGGTGTTGACCTGGACCGCCGACGGCGACATCACCCGCTACAAGTCCGCACCCGCCCAGGCGGTGGCCGGCGAGGCCACGATCATCTGGGAGAACAGCGAGGCCACCGGCAACACCATCGGGATGCCGCACACGCTGACCTTCGACACCAGCACCGAGGGCTACAACCACGACGTCACACTGAACATCCTGGCCAGCCCGTTCGACGCCAACAACGGCCGCCACCAGGCGACAGTGACGCTCACCCCGGGCCGGTACCGCTACTTCTGCTCGATCCCGGGGCACAGCCAGATGGTCGGTGAGCTGGTGGTCACCGACGGCGGCGGAGGCGACGACACCACGCCGCCGACGGTGACCGCCGCCGTGGCCGGTGACCGCGACGGCGACGGCAACTACCTGGGCGCGGCCACGGTGACCGTGACGGCCACCGATACCGGCTCCGGTGTGGAGACCGTCGAGTACCAGGTCGACGACACCAGCTTCCTGCCGTACACCGAGCCGGTGCGGGTGACCGCGATCGGTGACCACTCGGTGCAGTTCCGGGCCACCGACCAGGACGGCAACGTCAGTGCGGTCGGCTCGGTGTCGTTCCGGATCGTCGAGCCGGGGGAGGAGGACACTACCGCGCCGGTGGTCACGGCCGCACTGGCCGGCGAGCAGGACGGCGACGGCAACTACATCGGTACGGCCACCGCCACGCTGACCGCCACCGATGCCGGATCCGGTGTCGCCACCATCGAGTACGCGTTGGACGGGGCAGCCTTCACCGCGTACACGAATCCGGTCGTCGTGAACGCGGCCGGGATGCACATGCTGCACTACCGGGCCACCGACGTCGCCGGCAACACGTCGGCGGAGCAGATGTCCCACTTCACCGTCGTCGCCCCGCCGGAGGAGGACGACACACCGCCGGCCGTGGCCGTCACGGTGACCGGCGAGCGCAACGGCGACGGCGCGTACGTCGGTGCCGCGACCGTCACCGTCACCGCGACCGACGACGGCTCCGGTGTGGCGTCGGTCGAGTACGCGCTCGACACCGGCGGCTGGACGGCGTACGCCACACCGGTCACGGTCCGCACCACCGGCGCGCACACCCTGCGGTACCGGGCGACCGACGCCGCGGGCAACGCCTCCACCGAGCAGTCGACGACGTTCACCGTGGTGGCCGACGGCACCGACGCCTGCCCCGGGTCCGACACCCGGGCCACAGTGGTCATCGACGGTGACGACACCGGGGTCGGCAACGTCGACACCGGCGACGGCTGCACCATCAACGATCTGATCGACGAACACGCCGACTACCCCGGCCACGCCCACTTCGTCCGGCACGTCGAGGCGGTCACCACCGCGCTGGTGGCCGACGGAACGCTCGACCGGCGGCAGCAGGGCGCCATCGTCCGGGCCGCGGCCCGATCGGACGTCGGCGCATGAGTCCTCGAATCTCATCGACAGGGAGTACAACGATGCCCGGACGTACCGTCGCCAAGCTGGCCACCGTGAGCGCCGTCGTCGCCGCCTCGGTGCTGGCCGTGGCACCCACCGCCCACGCCGACCTGGTCACCCACTGCATCGGCACCGGTGGGGCGGTGACCGTGCCCAACGACCTGTACGTGCCGGCGGGCGAGTCCTGCGCGCTCACCGGCACCACGATCACCGGCAACGTCACCGTCGCCGCCGGCGGCAACCTGGTGGTGACCGGTGGGCGGGTCAGCGGCGAGGTACGCGTCGCCGCGGACGGCTACCTCGACGCCACCGACACCACAGTCGACGGCCAGGTGGTGCTGGCCGCCGGCGGATACGGCATCTTCCTCAAGGACGCACAGACCGGCACCGTGACCGTGCGGCCGAAGGGCAGCGCGACCATCGACAGCTTCCTGTTCGCCGAGGAGTCGACGGTCGCCGGGAACGTCACCGTCGGCGCGGGTGAGGTCCGGCTCGACCGGGGCACCCAGGTGCAGCGCAACCTCAGCAGCACCGGCACCTACTACACCGACCTGCACGACTCGTTCGTCGACGGCACGCTGTCGGTGCTCAACAGCGCCACCGGCAGTGTCGTGTGCGGCAGTGCGGTACGCGGCAGGGCCACGTTCGCCGGCAACGTGGGCGGCGTGCAGGTCGGCCCGAACGGCGCCCTCGACAGCTGCGCCTCCGGTGGCTACTGGGGCGGGGACGTCAGCATCACCAGCACCACCGGTGGCGTCACCGTCGACGACAACATCATCAACGGTCAGTTGACGGTGACCGGCAACGATCCGGTCGCCCAGGTGGCCGCCAACAACCGGATCCGTGGTGGCGTGACCGGCGACCAGGCGGCCACGACCACCAACCGGGCTGCCCGGATGGCCGCTGCGGACCGGGACGACGCCGGTGACCAGCGGGCGGAGGTCCGGCGTACCTCGGCCGTGCTGGAGGCCACCGCGGCCGGCGCCGCGAGGCTCTAGCCGAGCAAGCCCCAACCCTGGCTGGGACGGTGGGCGCAGCTGGCGGCCGGTGGTAATCGTCGGTCACCACCGTCGGGGTGGATACGGTAGCGAGCGGTATACCTCAGAGGCATATTTATGCCTCTGAGGTATACCGCTCAACAGCACATCGGCATGGCGGGCCAGCCGCGGCCCACGCCGTCAGCCCTGCCTAGAAGTTGCCGGCCGAGTTGCACTTCCCGCCCTGGTCGAGGCAGTTGCGCACCCGTGCGGCAAGCGCCTCGTCCTTCCACGCGTTGAAGAAGTCCGCGTGCATGGAGAACGACGTGCCGGACGCCAGGGTGATGCCGTCGGTGTTCGCGCTCAACGGGTACGAGATCACGAACGACACCGAGGGGACCGGCACCGGGTGGCTCTTCGGGCAGGCCCCGGTGTGGTCACCGTTGGCCATGTGCGCCTTGTGGTCCGGGCTGTCCAGGTGCCTGCCGTCCCAGCAGTCCGGGAAGGTGATCTGCCGGACGATGTTCGCGGTCTTGGCGCAGACCGGGAAGGTTTTGTCGGCGCTGCGACCGATCTCGCCGCCGATGCCGGCGCACCAGAAGTGGTTGCCCTGCTTGTCCGGGGTGTCGACCTGGTTCTTGGCGTTCCCGGTGATCATGCGCAGGCCGAACGGGAAGGGCTGGGTCCGGCTCGGGTCCTTCAGCCGGGAACCGTAGTAGACGGTCACCTCCGTCGGGTCGACGACCTTGCCGTTCTGGTACATCGTCGGCACCCAGTAGGCGGACTGGTCATCCGGCGAGTTGCAGGTGGTCGCCTTCGACGCCCGCAGCGACTCGGCGGTCGAGTTGGCGTCGGTCGACCGGTTGCCCCAGAAGGTGTGGTTGTGTGAGCCGCCGACGAGCTTGGGCAGCACGATCGGGTCGTCGCTGTTGTGGTGGCTGGTCTTGCAGCCGACATTGAACTCGGGGACCTTGACCGGGTTGCCGGTCACCGCCTTGGGTTTGCGCGCGAAGAACGTCTTCGTCGCGGCTGCCTGCGCGGCGGCGTCGATGGTGATCCAGCCCCCGGACGCGGTGGGTGGGACGGTGCCGGCCGACGGGGTGGTCGGCTTACCCGGGGTGGACGGGGTGGACGGCGTCGCGGACGTGCCCGGGGCGCTCGCCGTGACCGACGGGTCGGTCGGGGCGGTGTCCGTCGGCGCCTCAGGGCCGGACGAGTCGATGCCGGTGTCGCCGGATGGGCCGGACGCACCGGGAGTGCCCGGGATCTCCTTGCATCCGCCGGCGAGCGCCAGGCTCACCAGCAGCAGGGCGGTAACGGAACGACGGTGTCGAGGGGTGGATCGCAGATTTATCAAGGGGGGCGCACCTTTCTCCCGAGAAGGAAGAGTACGAGTCGCCCACCTGTTCGTTCACAGCCGCAACGATTAAATCTGCCTTAAATATCGCCCAGCAATTGCCCGGTCAGCTTTGCGGAGCCGCCGCGCCGTCGTTTCAATCTCATTTCCCTGATTGTTCTCCAAAAAACTGTAATCGGCGACTCCGGCGGCACTCCACTTTTCTGGGCGTCCGGGGTTGCCGGGCGCGACGAGCTGATGGCCAGCACCGCGTCTCGTCAGCAGCTGCTGCGTGCCTTGCGCAGGAAGGCCTTGCGCGACACCACCGTCGTCGCGTCCCGACCGCGCGGGGCGAGCACCTCGTCCGGGCCGATCCGCGGGAGATCCGCGAGGGTGAAATCCACCGGGATGGAGTCACGACCGGCTGACCCTCTGACGGTGTAGGTGACCCCGGGTCGCAGTTCGGTGAGCGGCTCGACGTCTACATCCATGCCTGCCTCGGCGGCGGTGAGGTCGACCGCGTCGGCGACCTCCCAGCCCTCCGGCGGCTGACCCAGCAGGGTGGCCTCCACGACCTCGCTCGTCGATCGGCCGTGGACGTCCCATGTGATCAGTGGTGGCCGGTTGGCCTGGTCACCCTGGTCGTCGTGGTTCACGTGCACGCCGAGCTGCCCGAAACTGCCACCGCACGGGACCAGTACGCCGACCGGCTGGCCATCGCGGACGGCGAGCGCGACCACCGGCTCGTCAGGTGGGCTGCAGGCGGTCAGGAGGAGGAGGGGAAGCGTCAGGACAATCCAGGAACGTCGTCTTCTGCGCATGTCCGCAGCATTCCACGTCGGTATCACGCTTCGATGCCCCGCAGGTCACGAAAGGCGGACAGCGGCGACGAACCCCGGCCGGGTGGTGTGCGGCCGCGCCTTCCCACCTTCGCTTCGTGATTTCCAAAAACAGCGCGCGGCGCCGTGGACGTGGAGAGAATTGCGGCCACGGAAAGCACGTAGAGCCGGGAGACGTTCGATGGGTTTACGAAGGCGAATGGCGCTCGCGGTGGTGATCGTCGCGGCGACACCTCTGGTCCTCGGCGGATGCACCGTCGAGCGGAAGCCCGCCGCCCGGCCGGCCGAACGGGAGGTGCCGTCGCCGGAGCTGACCCTCACGCCCGCCGACCGGTCCCGGAACGTGCCGCTCAGCGCCGAGGTCGCGGTGCTCGTCAAGGGCGGGACGATCACCGCCGTGCGTATCGCCGACGACAACGGGATGTTGGTCAGGGCTCAGCCACGGGAGGACGGCTCGGCGTGGGTGCCGACCGTGCCGCTGCAGCCCCAGCGCACCTACACGGCCGAGGTGATCGCCACCGGCGACTCCGGGGGGACCACCACCCGCACGACGACCTTCACCACCATGGCGACGTCGACGAAGCCGCAGGTGACCAGCACGCTGTATTTCGCCGACGAACGGACGTACGGCACGGCGATGCCGGTGACCCTCGCTTTCGATCCGCCCATCGCCAAGGCGGCTCGTGCCGACGTGCAGCGCCGGTTGTTCGTCACCACGAACCCACCGCAGCCGGGTGTCTGGTCCTGGGTGGACGACGGCAGCCAGGTCTACTACCGCGCTCCGGACTTCTGGCGGCCGGGCACGACCATCAGCGTCCGGGCCGGTCTGCAGGGTCTGCCGATCGGCCGGAACCGGGTCGGTGACGCCGACCGCACCGCGACGTCCACGATCGGGCGGCAGGTGGCGATCGAGGTCAACAACGCCACCAAGCAGATGCGCGTGCTACGCGACGGCAAGCTGATCCGCAAGATCCCCGTCAGCCTCGGCAAGCCGAGTACGCCGACCTCCAGCGGCAAGATGGTGATCATGGAGAAGCACCAGCGCACCAGGTTCGACACGCGCGGCGAGCCGAACGGCGGTTACGTGGTGGACGTCCAGGACGCCCAACGGCTCACCTGGGGCGGCGAGTTCATCCACGGAGCGCCCTGGTCGGTGTCGGATCAGGGACACCGCAACGTGTCGCACGGCTGCACCAACGTCTCGGCTGCCGCCGCCGACTGGCTGATGGGCGTCACGCAGGTCGGTGATCTGGTCACCTTCACCGGCACCGAGGTCCGGCTGCAACCGGGCAACGGGTGGACGGCCTGGAACACCAGTTGGGAGCAGTTCGTCAAGGGCAGCGCACTGCCGGTACCCGCCGCTCTTCGACCGGCTCCGACCCCGGTGCCGCACGCGGACGCGGCGGGCGGCGGCTCGCCGACGTCCGGTCCCTCCGCCTCCGGCGGCTGAACCGGCAGGTGTCCGACAGGCTCAACGCACTTGCCGGACGTCTCTACCCTCCGGGTCATGACGTACGAGCCGATGATGGTTCCCAGCCGGAAGCCCAACCGGACGACTCGTACCGTCATGATCGTCGTCGGCGTGGTGTTGACGGTGTGCTGCGTTGTCGGCGTCTGCGGCGGGTTCTGGTTCTACCGCTCCATCAAGGACGCCGTCAAACCGGTCCGGGTGGCCACGGCTGCGTACATCGACGACGTGCAGGCCGGCAACTACCCGGGCGCGTACGGGCGGCTGTGCGGAAAGGTGCGCGAGACCATGACGCAGGCCGATTTCGCCCGGATCCAGGCCGCCCAGTTGAAGATCGGCAGTTACAAGATCGTCGGTGTGTACGTCAACAACTCCAACGGGCGGGTCACCGGGACCTCGACCGTCGAGATGGTCCAGGAGGCCACGGGTGCACGGATGACGCAGACCATGGTGCTGGTCAAGGAGGACGGTGAGTGGCGCGTCTGCCAGTGAGCGACGACCCCGCGAGTCGGTGGTCGGGGCTCAGGCCGGGGCGAGTTCCGGCACGCCGTAGTGCTGGTCGAGGACCTGCATGGCGGCGCCCGCGGCGATGACGTCGGCGCCGAGGCTGGACAGGGTCACCTTCGTGGTGAGCCAGTCCGCGCGTCGCGCGTCGGCCTGGACGGCCTCGGTGACCGCCGCGAGATAGGTCCGCGAATGCCGTAGGAGATCCGCGCCCGCGAGCACCACGTGGGCGAGGTCGAGTGTCTGGAGCAGGTTGACCACGCCCACCCCCACGACGCGGGCGGCGCGGTCGATGTCTCCGGCATCGGCGGCCTGGTTGTGCATGATCTCCAGGCACCCGTGGCGACCGCAGACGCAGCGAGGTCCGTTCAGGTCGACGACCGTGTGGCCGAATTCGCCAGCGTTGGTGTGCGCGCCCCGGTGGGCCGTACCGCCCAGCCAGAATCCGCCACCGATGCCGGACTCGATCATGATGAGTGCCGCGTCGCCGAACGTGGCGCCGTGGCGCCAGGCCTCGGCCGTGATCCCGGCGGTGACGTCCTTGTCGAGGTGGACGGGCAGGCCGAGGTGTTTCTCGGCGATCTCGCGCAGCGGTACGTCGTGCCAGTGCCGCAGGCCGTGGGCGTCACGGACCAGGCCGTGGGCGTGGTCCAGCGGGCCGATCATGCCGATGCCCACCCCGGTGAGCCGGCCCCGGACGTCGCTGCTGCCGGTCATCGTGTCGATGCCGGCCATCAGGGCGTCGAGCAGCTGCTCCGGGGTGAAGTCGCCGGGCAGTGGGCTGACCGTCGAGTGGTGCACGGTGCCGGCCAGGTCGACCAGGACCAGCCGCAGGGTGCGCCGGGCCACGTGCGCGCCGATCGCGTACCGGCTGTCGGGGACGAGTTCGTAGACGACCGCGGGCTTGCCGATGCCCGTGCGGCGCACACCGGCGGGACGGATCAGGCCGTCGGCGCTCAGGCGGCCGATGACCTTGGAGACCGCCTGCGGCGTCAGCCCGGTGGCCTCGACCACGGTCGACCGCTCGAACGTTCGCACGGTGCGCCCCAGTGCCATGACCCGTGCCTGGTTGTAGCCGCGCAGGAAGCTCACGTCGGCAGTGATGCGGGTCATCTCACCAGCCTATTACGCAACGCTGTTGCTAAATTTTTTCGGTGATCGAGTTGAGCAGAGGTCGACGGGCGGCGGCGTTGGTCGCGCTGGCACTGGGTGGCGTCGCGATCGGCCTGACCGAGTTCGCGGCGATGGGCCTGCTGCCCGACATCGCGCGCGGCCTGCTCCCGCAGGAGTACGCCCGGTCGTCCTCGGACGCGGTCGCCCGAGCGGGATGGACGATCACCGCCTACGCCCTCGGCGTGGTCGTGGGCGCGCCCCTGATCGCCGCGCTGAGCGCCCGCCTGCCCCGCAAGAAGCTCGTGCTCGGTTTGCTCGCGCTCTTCGCCGTCGGCACTGTCGCCTCCGCGATCGCCCCCACCTTCGACCTGGTGCTGGTGGCCCGGTTCGCGGCGGCGTTGCCGCACGGGGCGTACTTCGGTGCGGCCGGTCTGCTCGCGGCGACCCTGATGGGCCCCGGCAACGAGGCCCGTGGCTTCGCCACAGTGCTCAGCGGCCTGACCGTGAGCAACGTGGTCGGCGTACCCCTCATCACCCGGCTCGGGCAGGCGGCCGACTGGCGCGTCGCGTACCTGGTCATCGCCGGTGTCTTCGTGCTCACGCTGCTGGCGGTGCTGGCGGTCGTGCCGGAGGTCGCCGCGACGGTCGACGGCTCGCCGGCGGCCGAGCTGAGGTCGCTGCGGTCCTCGCAGGTCTGGCTGGTCGCGGCGACGGGGGCGGTCGGGTTTGCCGGGTTCTTCGCGGTCAACACCTACATCGCCCCGGTCACCACCGACGTGGCCGGCCTCTCGGCCACGACGGTGCCGTGGGCTCTGGTCGCGGTGGGGCTCGGTATGACCGTGGGAAATGCCCTGGGTGGCTGGTTCGCCGACCGTGACCTGCAACGGAGCATGGTCATCGGCTTCGTCGCGATGACCGTGAGCATCGCCGCGTTCAGCCTCGTCGCGTCGACTCGCGTCGGCCTGTTCGTCGGCGCGTTCCTGGTCGGCGCGACAAGCCTCTATCTCGGGCCGGTCCTCCAGGCGCGACTGATCACGGTCGCCCCCCGAGCGCAGATGATGGGCGCGGCGCTCAACCAGTCCGCCATGAACATCGCGAACAGTCTGGGCGCGGCCCTGGGCAGCGTCGCCATCGCCGCGGGGCTCGGTTACCTCGCGCCGGCCCGGGTGGGCGTCGTCCTGGCGATCGTCGGGCTGGCCCTGGGGATGGTCAGTTTCGCCGTCGGACGCCGCACGCGTGAGCGGGTCCCGGCCACCGTCGGGAGCTGACGTGGCCGGGCCGCCCGCGGCCGGGGGTCAGAAGTCGTCGACGCTGACCGTCACGCGATGGGCACTCGATCTCCAGTTCGGCAGGTTGATCACGTCGTACCCGCCGCCGCGTTGACCCACTGTGATCCGCACCAGGCCGAGGTGCGCCGGCGTCGACGGGATGAACAGGTCCACGCCGGTGATGAAGGTCTGGCTGAAGAACTCCGGCAGGGGAGCGGTCAGATCGGTCACGCCGTCGCTGTCGTCGTCGAACGCGAAGATGGCGATCGTCCGCTTGACCCGCGGCGTGTTCGCCGCGTTCAGGACATCCCGGCCGTTGATCCAGAGGTTGTCACCGGCGTCGCCCTGGTCACCCCACCACTCCTTCTGGCGTTGGATCGTCAGCGCGGTGTGCCGGTCGCTGGTGTCCACGAGCGCGCCGAGCCCCTCGCCGGGAATGCTGGTCGCCAGGCGGACGAACGAGTCCGAGCGGAGGAACGGCTGGGCGTAGAAGTGGTGCGTCGGCGCGCCGGCGCGCACGATCGCGAACTCGTAGCGGGCCGTGGCGAGCACCGGGACGGGACCGAACGCGCCGTCGCCACTCAGGGGCAGCCGATGAGTGGGTCGATCCGACAATCGACCGCCGGTCAGCGAGTTGACCGGGTAGACCTCCAGGGTGGCGTCGGTGACGCCGACGTTGCTCGGGAAGAGCACCGCGCGACCGGAGACCTGGGCCGTGCCGAAGAGTTGCGGCACGATCCGCGTCGTGTGTGGCGCGCGACCCTGAAGGAAGCGGAAGATCTCGCCGAACGACTCCGCCGACGACACGGTCTGCGTGTGGGACTGGTCCGGGAGGTGCACGTTCGTCGCGCCGACGATGGCGCGGGCCGGATCGCCCTCACCCCAGATCGCGAGCGTGGGCACACCGCCCGGCGGGGACGTCGCGGTGCGCCCGTCCAGGTTGACGTAGTGCGCGACCCGGGCGGCACGCGCCGGTGAGCTGGTGAGGTAAGCCTGCAGGACGAAGGTGCCCAGGGAGTGCGCGAGCAGGTCGACCCGGTCCGCGCCGGTCGTCGCCAGCAGGCGGGAGATCCGCGCGTCGAGCCCCGCGTACACCTGGGGGAGGATCGTGGCGATGTTCGGCGAGTCGTACTCGTGGGCCTCGATGATGTCGACCGGGTAGCCGTTGCTGGCGAGTCGTTTGGCCTGGGTCTGGAACTGCGAGGCCGACCCGGCGCTGCCGTGCACGAAGATCACTGGGCGGTACGTCGGCGTGGCTGCGGCGTCGGCGGCGGCGAGCGGAACGGGGGCGACGGACAAGCCGACTGCGAGGGCGCCTCCGGCCAGCACGCAGAGCAGTCTCCGGCGGAACGTGTGCATCGGTCCTCCACCCTGAGCGACAAAGTATGTGCACTGTTAGCGCAAGTATCGTGTCAGGGTGAGGCGCGGCGGTCCACACCTTCCTCGGTCAGTTGACCTCTTTGGCGAGCAGGTCGCCGACGGCGGCGCGGACCGGGTCGGGGTTCGCCCAGCTCCAGTTGGGATGCGCGCGGTTGGTGAGCAGGGCCAGGACGAGTCTGCGGCCCGGGTCGACCAGGAGCGAGGGGCCGGCGAAACCGGTGTGGCCGAACGTCCGGGCCGAGGCGAGCCGACCCATGAACCAGCTCTGGTTGAGCACCACTCCCAGACCGTGGGCGGCGGTCCGATTGGGCCGCTCCGGGTCGACGGCGGGTTTCCCGGAGTTCTGGTTGGTGAGCATCCGGCGTACGGTCGCCGCCGAGAGGACCCGCTTGCCCTGGTAAGTGCCCCCGTCGAGGAGCATCTGACCGATCGCCGCCAGGTCGGTGGCGGTGGCGAAGATGCCGGCGTGGCCGGCCACACCGCCGAGGTGGTTGGCGACGTCGTCGTGGACGGTGCCCCGGAGCAGACCCCGCGACGAGCGGGCGTCGGTGGCGACGAGACGACCGGCCTTCGCGCTGCCGGACAGCCAGGTGTTCGGGTTGAAGCCGGTGTCGCGCAGGCCGAGCGGGCCGGTGAGGCCGCTCTTGAGCGCCTGGTCGAGACGCTGGCCGGTGACCTTCTCGACGATCTTGCCGGCGACCATGAGCCCGACGCTGGAATAGCGGAACGTGTTGCCGGGCACGGCACCGGAGACCAGCCCGGTGGTGAGCACGGCGTTCCAGCGAGCCGCGTTGTCGGAAAGCCCGGTGACCTTGGCGCCGACGGGCAGACCGCTGGTGTGGGTGAGCAGCATCTCGACGGTGACCCGCTCGGTGCCCGCGCCGGTGAAGGCGGGCAGGTAGTCGCGGACCGGCGCACCCAGGTCGACGCGTCCCTTGTCGACCTGCTGCAACAGCAGGATGGCCGTGTACACCTTCGTGACCGAGGCGAGGTCGAAGACGGAGTCGGGACGCATCTCGACGCGCTGGCCCGCCGCGAGCAGCTTGGGGCCCGATCCGTAGCGCAGCGCGTCCCCGACCGCGGTGTGCACCGTTGTCTTCCCGTCGACCAGGACGACAGCGACAGCACCGGGAAAGCCCTTGTGCTGGACGGTCTGCGGTGTGGCGGGCAGGTGCCGCCGCAGCAGCGCGGTCACGTCCTGCGCGTAGCGGGCCTGCCCGGCCGGCGCGGCGGCGCCGCTCGGGGACGCGGTGGCGCTCGGAGAGCCCGACGGCGACGTGGCGTTCCCGGCCGCGCCGAAACCCACCCTGTTGCCGGCGGCGTCGGTCGCGGTCACCGCGTCACCGGGACCGGCCACACCGGGTCCGGCGAGCCACTGTCGCCGCACCCGGCAATGGCGGAGGTGGCAGCGGCCAGGCCGGCCCCCAGCAGAGTACGACGCGCAACGGGCATGCCGGAGATCGTGACAGTTGACACTGACGCACGCCAACCGGACCGGCCGAACGTCGATGTCGTCCATCCCATCGGCCGACAAGTGGTCACCTGCCGGACACGGTCGGTCGACAACCGTGGGGTTGTGCGACGATCGGCGAGCGTCACGCCGAACGACCGTCCACCGGTCCGACCGCGCACCGAACGCTGGCGGGCACGGCGGAGGGCACACACCTCGCATCCCTTGGAGAGCACGATGTCCCTCTCCCCTTCCCGGGTCTTCGCAGAGCTGAACGCGGCTCGACCCCCTGACCAGGCCGCCCCGATGATGGGAACGGCCGTCGTGGTCGGTGGCAGCATCGCCGGCCTGCTGGCCGCCCGGGTGCTGTCCGATCACGCCGACAGCGTCGTCATCATCGACCGGGACGACCCCCAGGTGGCCGGCGCGCGGCCCGGCGTCCCCCAGGGGACGCAACTGCACGCGCTGCTGCCCGGCGGCCTCCTCCAGCTGGAGCGCCTTTTCCCCGGATTCCGCGAAGAGGCGCTGGCGCACGGGGCGATCGAGGCGCCACCCGAAGCCCGGCGCAACTACCTCGACGGCCGCGCGAAGGTCGTCGTCCCCGACGACGCCGACAGCCTGGCGGGCAGCCGGCCGCTGCTGGAGGGGCTGATCCGTCAGCAGGTGCTGCGGCTGCCCAACGTCAAGACGGTCACCGCCCGAGCCACCGGCCTCGTGTTCGAGGGCGCCGCGGTCACCGGTGTCCGCTGCGAGGTCGGCGGGGTCTTCGGCGTCGAGAGGGGCGACCTCGTGGTGGACGCCATGGGGCGGTCGAGCCGACTCTCGGACTGGCTGGAGCAGGCTGGCTGGGACCGGCCGGTCACCCGGCGGATGACCACGCACCTCAACTACGCGACCGCCCTGTTCCGACGCCCGGCGGTCACCCCGCCCTCGACGGTCGTGCTGGCGCTGCACACCCCGAAGGTGGGGCTGGACGTGGCCGGGGCCGCTTTCTTCGCCATTGAGGACGGCCGGTGGATGGCCATGATGGCCGGTTACGGCGACAACCGCCCGGGGCGCACCGCGGAGGACTTCGTCCGCCGTCTGCGGGAGCAGTTCCCACCGGAGTTCGGCGAGCTCGCCGACCAGGAGATGCTCGGCGACGTCCAGACCTACCACCACGCCGACAGCCGGCGGCGAGACTTCCACGCGCTGAAGCGGTTTCCGGCCGGCCTGGTCAGCGTCGGCGACGCCGTCGCGTCGTTCAACCCGGTGTACGGGCAGGGGATGACCTCGGCGGCCCTGCACGCGGCCTGCCTGTCGATGTATCTGCGGTCCGGCCCGGATCTGCGGGCGCCCGCGCGCCACTTCCTCGCGCTGCAACAGGTCGTGGTCGACGCGGCGTGGTCGATCTCGACCTCCGCCGACCTGGCGTTGCCCCACGTCGACGGGCCCTACCCGCGCGGCTACCGGATCTCCAGCTGGGCGAGCCGGCAGATCATCGCCGCCACCGTCACGGACGTGGCGACCGCCCGCCGGTTCAACGACGTGGTCTCCATGCGCGAGCACCCACGGGCGCTGGCCCGGCCCGGCGTGCTCCTCGGCGCGCTGCGCGCCAACCGACGCGCGCGCTGACGACCCCGCACCTGAGCACTGACGGCCCGGCGACCTCGTGACGAGGCCGCCGGGTCCGATCGTCTAGCGGGGGAGCTTGCGCAGGACGTCGACGACGAAACGGTGGTCGTCGAGCTGCGGCAGCCCGGACACACCGACCCAACCCACCACGCCGGTGCCACGGACGCGCAGCGGCACCGCGCCACCGGCCGCCGCGTACCGAGAGGCCGGCAGGCCGTACGTCTCGGCCAGCGTCACCTGCTTGTCCTGGCACAACCGGGCCATGTACAGCGACGAGTGCTCGAACCGCATCACGACCCGACCCTTGCGGCGCAGCCACGCGTCGTTGTCGGCCGTCGACCCCGGCAGGCCACAGTGGAACAGTTGGCGCCCGGCCCGCCACACCCCGACCGAGACCGGCAGCCGCTGCTCGGTCGCGGCGGTGACGGCGAGCATCCCCAGCTCGTACGCGTCCGTCTCGGACAGGCCCGTGAGCTCCAGCTCGCCCTCCTCGCGTCTCAGCTCGTCCAGGGTCGGCCACGCGTCACGGTCAGTTGACATGTTTCTTCTCCTCGTCGAACAGGGCGGATCACCAGGCGCGGGGCGATCACCAGGCACAGGGCGCGTAGTCCTTCAGGAAACAGCCGTACAGGTCCTCGCCCAGCTCGCCGCGGACGATCGGGTCGTACACCCGGGCCGCGCCGTCGACCAGGTCCAGTGGGGCGTGGAAGCCCTCGTCGGCCAGTCGCATCTTCGTCGGGTGGGGGCGTTCGTCGGTGATCCAGCCGGTGTCGACGCTGGTCATCAGGATGCCGTCGGTCAGCATCTCCTCGGCGCTGGTGCGGGTCAGCATGTTCAGCGCGGCCTTGGCCATGTTGGTGTGCGGGTGCCCCGGCCCCTTGTAGCCCCGGCCGAACTGGCCCTCCATCGCCGACACGTTCACCACGTACTTGCGGCGGGCCGCCGCCGCGGCCATCGCCGGGCGCAGCCGGCTGACCAGCACGAACGGCGCGGTGACGTTGCACAGTTGCACCTCGAGCAGCTCGACCGGGTCCACCTCCTGCACCCGCTGGACCCAGCTGTTGACCGAGTCGAGATCCGGTACGAGGCCACCGGCGTCGATGGCCGTGGACGCCGCGATGCGTTCCGGCGAGGCGGAACCGCTGGTGAGTGCCAGTGCGGTGAGCGCGTGCGGGGTGAGCGCCGTCGACTGTGGCGCGGCGGTCAGGCTCCCCACCGGGCCGCCCTGGCCGTCCGGCTTGGCGAAGGTGATCAGCTCCGGCAGCGGGCCGTCCGGCAGGGCCGCGGCCTCCGCGGCGATGAGCTGCGCGTACGCCCCGGGGGAGCGGCGGACGGTCTGCGCCGCGTTGTTGATCAGGATGTCGAGGGGGCCCTGGCTGCTGACTGAGTCGGCGAGGGCGATCACCTGGGCGGGGTCGCGCAGGTCGATCCCGACGATGCGCAGGCGGTGCAGCCAGTCCCCGCTGTCGGGCATCGCGGCGAACCGGCGGACCGCGTCGTGCGGGAACCGCGTGGTCACCGTCGTGTGGGCGCCGTCGCGCAGCAGCCGCAGAGCGATGTACATGCCGATCTTGGCCCGGCCGCCGGTGAGCAGGGCGCGCCGCCCGGTCAGGTCGGTACGGGCGTCGCGGCGCTCCCGGTTGAGCGCGGCGCAGGACGGGCAGAGCTGGTGGTAGAAGGCGTCCACCTCGCGGTAGCGCTGCTTGCAGACATAGCAGCCGCGCGGGTTGTGCAGGAAGCCCGCCGTCTCGCCCGCGACGGAGGTGGCGAGCGGGATGCCCTGGGTCTCGTCGTCGATGCGTCCCGGAGCGCCGGTGGCGGTGGCCTCCGTCACCGCCCGGTCGGCGGCGAGGATGGCGTCCCGCCGTTCCTCGCGTCGTCTCTGCTTGATCACCTTGTAGAGCCGCGCGGTGGCCCGCTGCACCCGCACCACGTCGGGATGGTCGGAGGGCAGTGCCTCCAACGCCTCGAAGACGCTGAGGCAGGCCTCCAGCCGGCTTCGGTCAATGCCGTCCTGACCGTTTTCGGTAATGTTGTCCACCGTCATGCGTCTTTGTCTCGTCCCGTATCCCGTGCCGGATCCAGCCGGCTCGCCCCAAGTCCGACCCGAAACTGTACGCACCGTGCGGCCCGCGACGCACGTCGTGCGTCAGTTGGCGTCGGCGTGGCCGAGGCGCCAGTAGCCCATGAAGGCCACCGCCCGCCGGTCCAGACCTCGCTCGGCGACCAGGTGCCGGCGCAGTGTGCGGATGACGCCGGCCTCCCCGGCCAGCCACGCGTACAGCGGCGCCGTGGCCACCTCCTCGGGCACCTCCCAGAGGATCTCGGTGTCCACGTCCACGTCCGGGACGGGCTGCCTGGTCGCCGACGCGCGGGGCACCAGCAGTTGGTCGGCCGCGGCGGCGACGGCGGGAACCAGCCGGCTGCCGTACCCGTCGACACCCCGGGTCATCCAGCGGACCTCGACGCCGGGAGGCGCCACCAGCGGCAGCACGTCGTCGGCGTGGGGCACCTCCAGCAGAACCACCCCCCGGGTGTCGAGGGGCAGTCGCTCGCAGATGCTGCCGATCGCCGGCACGGCGGTCTCGTCCCCGGCCAGCAGCAGGCAACTCCCGTCCGACGGTCGGAACTCGACCCCGCCGTGGTTGCCGTCGAAGCCGGAGTCCGGCCCGACGATGGCGATCTGGTCGCCGGCGCCCACCCGCCGCGCCCAGCGTGTCGCCGGCCCGCCGTCACCGTGCAGCACCAGGTCGACGTCGACCTCGGCCAGGTGCGGTCGGACGGCCCGCACGGTGTAGGTGCGGATCGGGTTACGCCGGTGCTCGGGCAGCGCCCGCCACTGCGCGTACCAGTCCACCCCCTCCGGGAAATCCACCCCGCGCTGGTCGGGCAGCGGCAGTGCCAACTTGATGCGCTGGTCGTAGCCGTTGTCGGCGAAGCGGTCGAGGTCCACCCCGGTGAAGGTCACCCGGAGGAAGGACGGGCTGAGCCGGCGTACCGCACGGACGGTGACGGTGAACACGCGCCACGGGGCGATGGGCAGGGTGTTGGTCATGGGTGCCTCTCCGGGTTCGGTCCGGCGTCTACCGGGTGTTGGTCGTCTTTGCGCGTGACCGCCACAGCAGCCAGACGAAGTACGGGGCGCCGATCATGGCGGTGACCAGGCCGGCGGGAATCTGGGCCGGAGCGATGAGCGTCCGGCCGACGGTGTCGGCGATGCTGACCAGCGCCGCGCCGAGCAGCGCGGCCACCGGGAGCACCCGGGAGTGCCGGCCACCGACGAGCGCCCGGGCGGCGTGCGGGGCGACCAGCCCGACGAAGCCGATGACCCCGACGGCCGAGACCGCGGTGGAGGTGAGCAGCGCCGCCGCGCCGAGCGCGATCAGACGGGTGCGTTCCAGGGGGACGCCCAGGACCCGGGGAGTGTCGTCGTCCAGTGCCATCAGGTCGAGTTCGCGACGGGCGGCGACGACGGCCGGGGTGAGCACCAGCAGGGCGATCAGCACCGGCAGCACCTGGGTGGGCATCCGGCCGTAGGTGGAGCCGGACAGCCAGGTCAGAGCCTTGCCGGTGTTCCACGGGTCGAAGGCGACGACCAGGTAGGTGATGACCGCCATGCCGCCCTGCCAGGCGCCGAAGCCGATCAGCACCAGCCGGTCGGAGCTCAGTCCGCCGCGCCAGGCCAGGCCGTACACCAGGGCGAAGGCCAGCATCGCGCCGAGCCCGGCGACACCGGAGACTGCCCACACCCCGGCCAGCGGCACGAAGGTGAGCAGTGAGACTGCCCCCAGCCCGGCGCCGGCGGTGATGCCGAGGATGCCGGGTTCGGCCAGCGGGTTGCGGCAGACCGCCTGCACTGTGGTGCCGGCCACCGCGAGCGCCGCGCCGGCCAGGACCGCCGCGGCGACGCGCGGCCACCGCTGGTCCAGCACAAAGGTGTACGCGGGCCCGGTGCTGCCGTTGAGCCAGTTCAGCACGTCACCGAGCAGCACCCAGGTGTCACCGGCGAGCATGCCGACCGCCACGGCGGCGACGGTCAGGACGGCGGTGACGGTGAGGACGCTGCGGTGGAAGGCGGCGGAGCGGACGGCCGCGTGCCCGCCGGGCGGGCGGCGGGTGGGGCCCGCGTCGCGGTGCCGGCGGGCCAGCCAGATGAGGATCGCCGCGCCGAACAGTGTGGTGACCACGCCGGTGGGAATGTCGACACCGGCCTGCCCGCCCATCACGGCGCGCAGCAGCACGTCGGAGCCGAGGACGATGATGACCCCGGCGATGCCGGACAACGGCAGCAGGATCCGGTGCCGGTGCACCCCCGGCACCACGGGGGCGAGCAGCCGGACGATCACCGGGGCGCACAGGCCGACGAAACCGACCGGGCCGGTGAGGGTGACGGCCGCGGCGGACAGCAGCACGGCCAGCACCATGACGGTGAGCCGGGTACGCCGCACGTTGAGACCGAGCACGGTGGCGGTGTCGTCGCCGAGGGCGAGGATGTCGAGGCGGTGCCCGAGCAGCATCAGCACCACGACGGCGCCGACGATCACCGGGGCCAACTGGGTCAGCGCCGTCAGGTCGCTCTGCACCAGCGAGCCGTTTCCCCAGGCGAACAGACCGATGGTGGCCTGCTCGAACAGGAGCAGCAGCAGGGTCGTCACCGACCCGAGGGCCAGCGCGGTCGCCGAGCCGGCGAGGATGAGTCGGGTGGTGCCGGCCTGGCCACCGGAGGACATCGCCATCACCAGGCCGGCGGCGGCGAGCCCTCCGCAGAAGGCGAGGCCACCGGCGGGCAGCGCGGGCAGCGAGACGCCGAACGCGGCCACGGCGACGATCGCCAGGTGGGCGCCCGCGTTGACAGCGAGGGTGTCGGGGGACGCGAGCGGGTTGCGGGCGATCGACTGCAACGCGGCGCCGGCGAACCCGAGCGCGACGCCGATCGCCAACCCGGCGAGCAGCCGGGGCAACCGGGAGGCGAGCAGGACGCGGGCCGCCTCGTCGTCGGCGCCCGTCGCCAGCCGCAGCAGGTCGAGTGCGCCGACCGTCGAGGTGCCCTGGGTCAGGTGCACCGCGCCCACCACGAGCAGCAGCAGGATCGCGGCGACGAAGACAGCGGCGACGCGGGGTACGGCCAGGCGTCCGCCCGGAGCCGGCCGGGTGGCCGGCTCCGGACGTGGGGGTGCGCTCAGCACGCTCACACCGCGTACGTCTTGACGAGTTCGTCGATGTACTGCTTGCCGGACAGCGGGCCGCCGAAGGTCCACATGCCGTTGGGCATCTTGCGCACGTTGCCCTTCTGGACGAAGGGCAGCGACTTCCAGATGGCGTTGCCGGCGAGACCGTCGGCGAACACGTCGTCGCCGTCGGAGGCGTTGTAGAAGAAGCGCAGGTTCGGGTCCTTGAGGACCGTCATGCCCTCGACGTCGGTCTGGCCGAGACCCCACGCCTCGTCGACCTTGCCGGTCCAGGCGTTGGTGAGGCCGAGCTGGGTGCCGATCTCGGAGACGAGAGAGCCCTTGCCGAACATCCGGATGCTGACGGTGCTGCCCTCCTTCCAGCCGTCGGCCATGGCGAACGGCCGGCCGGCGGCGCCCGCGTCGGCGATCTTCTTCTTGCCGTCGGCGATGGCCGCGTCGAAGTCGGCGAGCAGCTTCTCCGCCTCGGTGGTCTTGCCGACGGCCTTCGCGATCATGTTGAGGTCCGCGCGCATCCGGCCGAGGTTGTCGGTGGCGTCACTGCCCTTGGCGACCACGACGGGGGCGTACTTCTCCAGCTGGCTGACCATGTTGGCGCCCCGGTCGTCCTCCATCACGATGAGGTCGGGCTGGAGGGCGACGATCGAGTCGACGCTGGGCTCGCCGCGCGTGCCGACGTCCTTGACGCCCGGGTCGAGCTTCGCGGAGGTGACCCAGGTGCCGTAGCCCTTGGGGTCGGCGACACCGACGGGCATGACGCCCAGGCTGACCAGCATCTCGACCTCGCCCCACTCGAGCCCGACGACCTTGGTCGCCGGGGCCTTGAGGGTGATCTCCTTGCCGCGGCTGTCGGTGAGGGTGACCGGGCCGCCGGCCGCCGAGGAGGAGGTCTCGGGGGCTGCGGCGTTCTCGGTGGTGCCGCAGGCGCCGAGCGTCAGCGCGGTGACGACGGCGAGGAGGGCGGTGAAACGGGTACGGGTCATGACGGTCTTTCTCTGCTGGGGATGAGGGGTGTTCAGACCAGGGCGCGGATCGCGTGGCGTCCGACCGGGCGGGTGGTGACCAGTCCGCTGATCGGATCGGTGGTCACCTCGATGCGGATCCCGTAGGTCTCGGTGAGGGCGTCCTCGGTGAAGACCGCCGCGGGGGTGCCGGTGGCGCGCACCCGGCCCTGTTGCAGCAGGACCACCTCGTCGGCCACGGCGGCCGCCTGGTTGAGGTCGTGCAGCACGACGCCGACGGCGACGTCGTGGTCGTCCGCGAGGTCACGGACCAGGTCGAGGATCTCCACCTGGTAGCGCAGGTCGAGGAACGTGGTGGGCTCGTCGAGCAGCAGCACCGGGGTGTCCTGGGCCAGGCAGGTGGCCAGCCACACCCGCTGCAACTCGCCGCCGGACAGCTCGTCGACGGGTCGATCGGCCATCGCGGCGACGCCGGTGACGTCCATGGCGCGGGCGATGGCCGCCGGACCGTTCGGATCCTCCGCGCGCCAGCGCCCTCGGTAGGGGTGGCGGCCGTATCCCACGACGTCGTGGACGGTGACCCCGCTGGGCACCGGCCGGCTCTGGGCGAGCAGCGTGACCCGACGGGCGAACTCCCGGGACGGGAGGCTGGCGGCGGTGACGCCGTCGGCGAGGTGGACCGTGCCGGACTGGATCGGGTGCAGCCGGGCCAGGGCCCGCAGCAGGGTGGACTTGCCGCTGCCGTTGGGTCCCACCAGCGCGGTCACGGCACCCGCACGAAGGTTGATCATGGCACCGTGCACCACCGGCACACCGTGGTAGCCCAGACGGAGGTCGACGCCGGACAGGCTGCGCTCCCCGTTGGCCGACGCCAACTCGCTCTGCATTAGGTGAGGCTAACCTAAGGAAATGCCCGCGTGTCAAGCCGGTCCCGGAGTCGTGGTCCGCGGGGAGAGCGTCGGTGGTCGGGTCCGTGCACGCGTGGGGGATGCTGGTTCCGTGCAGATCACGACCCTCGGCCCACTCGCCGTCGACGGCCGACCGGTCCGGGGTGAACGGCTCGCCGCGGTGATCCGCGCGCTCGTCGACGCGCGTGGACGGGCGGTGTCGACGAGTCTGCTCATGGACGCCGTGTGGGACGGCGCGCCACCCGACGACGCGACCGGTGCCGTCCAGGCGCTCGTGTCCCGGGTACGTCGTCTCGGTCTGCCCGTGGTCGCGGTGCCGGGCGGATACCGGCTGCCCGCCGACGAGATCACCGTCGACGCGGTCGAGGCGCGCGCGCTCGTCGACCGGGCGCGGGCCGCGCTCCAGGCCGGCGACGCCGGTGCCGCCCGCAGCGCTGCCGATCAGGCGCGAGCCCTGTTCCCCGAGGTCCCCGAACTCGACACCACAGAGGACACCCGCCTGTTCGCGGACGTCGCCGCGCTGCGCGCACAGGCGGCACTCGCCGGCGCGGGCCCGTTCGACGAGGTCGACCTGGGTCGGCTCGTCGCGCGCACACCGCCGGACGAGCCGTCCGCCGCCCTGCTCGTCCGGATCCTCGCCGCTCAGGGGCGGGAGGCGGAGGCGCTGGAGGTGGTGGAGAGACTCCGGGCCGAACTCGCCGACCGGTACGGCACCGACCCGTCACCCGTGATCACACAGGCCCACCTGGCGCTGCTGCGCGGCGAGCTGACCACCCCGGCCGTCGGGCCCTCGCCCCGGCAGCCGATGCGGATCGCCCTGCCCGCCGCGTGGCGCCGGCCGATGACCGCCCTCGTCGGCAGGGAACGCGACGTCGCGGCCGTGGTGGAAGGGCTCGCCGACGCGCCTCTGGTGACGATCGTGGCAGCCGGCGGCGCGGGCAAGACCCGTCTCGCCGCCGAGGTGACGCGTCGCACGGCGGCGGCCGGACGGTCGGTACGCGTGATCGAACTGGCCGGCCTGCGCTCGTCCGACGAGGTGCTGCCCACGGTGCTCGCGGCCCTCGGGGGCGCGGACACCTCGGCGACCGGCGGCAACCTGGGCCTGGAGCGGCGGGTGCTCAGCCCCGAGGAACGGCTTCGCGCCGTGGCACCCGACCTCGACGGGTTGGTGGTGCTGGACAACTGCGAACACGTCCTCGACGCGGTGGCCACCGTCGTCGCGGACCTGGTCGCGGTGACCTCGCCCGAGGTCACCGTGCTCGCGACGAGCCGGGCACCGCTGGGCCTCGCCGGCGAACTGGTCCACCGGCTGACCGCCCTGCCGGACAGCGACGCGCTCGCCCTGATCGAGACCCGGGCGAGGGCCGGTGGCGCGGTGCCCACCTGGGACACGACGCGGGCACTCGCACTGTGCCACCGGCTCGACAACCTGCCGCTGGCACTCGAACTCGCCGCCGCGCGACTGCGAAGCATGCCGATCGACGACGTCCTCGCCGGTCTGAGCGACCGCTTCGCGCTGCTCGACGACGCCCTGCGTGGCCTGCCGGAGCGGCACGCGAGCCTGTGGGCGATGGTCGACTGGAGCAGGGAGTTGCTCGCCGAGGACGACCGTGACCTGCTCCAGCGGGTCGCGGTCGTCCCCGCGCCGTTCACCGCGGACCTCGCCGCGGCGGTCGCCCAGACCCCGGACGTCCGTCGTGGCCTGGCGACACTCGTGGAACAGTCCCTGTTGACCCTGGTCGAGGGGGACGGTCCACCGCGCTACCGCATGCTCGAAACGGTCCGTGAGTACGGCGAAGCCCGCCTCGACGCGGTGGGTGCACGGGGTCTGGCCATGGACGGCCTGGTCGAGTGGGCGCGGGAGCAGGCGGTCGCGCTCGCCGACCAGTTCGTCGGCCCTGGCCAGATCGACGCGCTCACCCGCTGCGCCGACGAGCAGGACAACCTGCTCGCGGGTCTGCGCTGGGCACTCGGGCAGGACGACGAGCCGGCCGCCGTCGAGATCGCCACCGCGCTGTTCCACCTCTGGGCGGTTCGCGGACTGCACCTGGAGGTGTCCGGGTGGGCGGCGGGTCTGCTGCACGTCGAGGACCCGAAGCGACGGCTCCACTCCGCGATCACCAAGGGTCGTCGCAGTGGCAGACCGCTGCCCAACGCCGACCGGCTGGCCTGGATGTGCCTGTTGATCGGGGTCAACGCCGGCATCAGCGGCGACCTCCGGCTCGCCGTGCTCGCCCGTCGGGCACTTCGGACAGTCCTCGCCGAACGGCCGGACGAGGTGTCGTCCCGGTTGACCGTTATCGCGACTGCGCTACCCCTGTTCGACGCCGTCGACCCGGAGGAGAGCATGCAGGGCACCGTCGGCATGGTCGGGCATCCCGACCCGTACGTGCAGGGGCTCGGCCTGTTCGCCCGCGCCGCGGTCCGGGAGAACGGTGGCATGTACGAGGCGTCGGTCGTCGACGCCGAGCAGGCCTACCGTCGTTTCGAGGTGGCCGGTGACCAGTGGGGAATGGCGATGGCGGCGGGTGCCGTCGGGCAGTTCCTGGTGCCGGGCGAGGGTGCGCGGTCCGCCGAGTGGCTGGCGCGCAGCGTCCGCCACATGGAGCTGATCGGTGCCACGCAGGATGCCCGGTCCATCCGGGTGCGGCTGGACGTGCAGCTCGCCCTGGCCGGCGACCCGGACGCCGAGCGGCGACTGGTCGAGACGGCGGCGCCGGGCGAGGCCGAGGCCGTGGACGCTGCGGTAGCGTGCCTCGGGCTGGCCCACGTGGCGTGGCAGCGCGAGCGGTACGACGAGGCCCGGGCGTACGGCGACGGGGTGATCCGCATCCTGGCCGGCTGGACCGGCCCGCCGCCGCAGCCCCGCGCCATGCTCCGGGTCGCGGTGGCGGTCCTGCACCTGCGGGTGGCGCAGGTGCGACCGGTGCCGGGAGAGAACGCCGACGCGCGTGCGGCCGCCGCACTGACCCTCGCCAGCGACGAGGCGCTCTCCTCACGGGACCTGCCGGTCATCGGGGCATGGGCGCAGGGCGGCGCCGAACTCGCCGCGCACCGGGGCGACGTGGCGGCGGCTCGCGAGTTGTTCGCGCTCGCGACACGCATCGGCACCCACGCCGGGACGTTCTTCCCACCCGGCGACGCCGAACGACTCAACGCCGCCCTCGGGGACGAGGAGCAACGCGAGTCGTTGGTGGCCGTGTGGCGCGGTCGGTCGGTCTCCGCGACCGTCGCCCGGGTCCGCGAGCTGATGGACGAACTGCTCGCCCAAGGGCCTGTGTCGAAGTCGCAGCTGGGCGCGGACCCTGGTCTATCGTGAGCGGGAAGTGACGGTGCGGCGTCCCGGACCGGTGTGCTGGTGAGCCGCTGGTCCACCTTCCGGCCGGCCGACGAAATCATCGGGAGCAGGGCATGGGCCTCATCCACATCGAGCTGTTCGCCACCCTCGACCTGGTCGGGCAGTCGCCTGGCGGCCCCGAGGAGGACCCGGAGGGGTTCGCGTTCGGCGGTTGGCAGGCGCCCCTGCTCGACGAGGTCGCCGGGGCGCAGGTCGCCGCCGCGTACGAGGGCACGGACGCCCTGCTGCTCGGTCGGCGGACCTACGACATCTTCGCCGCCTACTGGCCGCACCAGGAGGGCGGCGAGGACAACGCCATCGCCAGCCTCTTCAACCGCATCCCCAAGTACGTGGCCTCCCGGGGCGCACCCGACCTCTCCTGGGAAGGCTCCACACAGCTCGGCCCGGATCTGGCGGGCGCGGTGCGCGAGATCCGTGACCGGCACCAGCACATCAAGGTCGTCGGCAGCCTGAACCTGGTGCAGACCCTGCTGCGCGAGCAACTCTTCGACCGACTCGACCTCTGGGTGCACCCGATCGTGCTCGGCGTCGGAAAGAAGGTGTTCGACGGTGGCGCGGTGCCCACCAACGTGACGCTCCTCGAACCGCCGGTCGCGAGTCCGAAGGGCACCGTTCACCTGCGCTACGGGATCGCCGACGGCACACCCCGGACGGGCGACATGTCCGCGCCCGATCGTGGTGTCGGGCGCGACGACTGACGCCGTCCGGGGTGTTGCTGCCGTCGGCGTTGCATCCAGCCGGGCCAGCATTCGGCCACGGCGTCGGCAGGTCGAGGTGCCGACGCCGTGACCAGGTCAGATCTTCTTGCGGTACGCGCGCAGCGCCAGCGGCATGAACACCGCGACGAAGCCGGCGCACCAGGCGAGCGTCCACCAGACGTGGTTGCCGACCGGCGTGCCGAGGAACAGTCCGCGTACCGACGCCACCAGGTGGGTCATCGGGTTGACGTCCACGAACGCCTGCATCCAGCCCGGCAGCGTGTCGGCGCCGACGAACACGTTCGACGCGAAGCTCAGCGGCATGATCAGCGCGAACATCAGACCCTGTACGGCACCCGGGGTGCGCACCTTCATCGATACCAGCACCGGCAGCCAGCTCAGGCAGAGCGCGAACAGCACCGCGAGCAGACACCCGGCGATCGCCCGGAACGGGTCTGTGTCGATCCGGAAACCCATCACGTAGCCGATCGCGAGGGTCGAGACCGTGACGATCACGTACCGGACGACGTCGCCGAGGACCGCACCGACCAGTGGTGCGGAGCGGGGGATCGGCAGGGACCGGAACCGGTCGAAGATGCCCTTGGCGATGTCGGTGTTGAGGTTGACGCCGATCGCGATGGCACCGGTGGCGATGGTCTGCGCCAGGATGCCGGGCAGCAGGAACTGCAGGTAGTCGTGGGTCGATCCGGCGACCGCGCCGCCGAAGATGTACACGAAGATGATGAGGAACAGCACCGGTTGCAGCGTGACGTCGATGAGCGCCTCGGGCGTGCGCCAGGTCTTGATGAGGCTGCGCTTGGCCAGCGCCAACGAGTGCCGGACCAGCCGGAACGGGCGGGGGTTCGGGGTCGTTGTCGAGAGCGCGCGGCTTCTCGTGGGTGCCGTGTCGATCAGAGTGCTCATGCCGCGACCTCCGTGGGGCGGGTGGTGTCGTCGTCGGATGCCGTACGCCCGGTGAGGGTGAAGAACACCTCGTCGAGGCTCGGCAGGTGCAGGGAGAGTTCGGTGACCGCGATGCCGGCGGCGGCGAAGCGCGCGACGCTCTCGGTCAGGGCCGCGTCGTCGGTGACCGACACCGCGAGCACGCCCTTGCGGATCTCGTCGGCCTGCGCGCCGGAGCCGACCTGGGTCAGGATCGCCGCGGTGCGGGCCAGCTGCGCCGAGTCGGACGGCCGGACCTCCAGGGTCTGCCCGCCGACCACCCGCTTGAGCCCTTCGGGGGTGTCGTGCGCGATGACCCGGCCGTGGTCGATCACCGTGATCGCATCGGCGAGCGCGTCGGCCTCCTCCAGGTACTGGGTGGTGAGCAGGACCGTCGAGCCGTTGCCGACCAGCGAGCGGACCACGTCCCACATGTCCTCGCGCTTGGCCGGGTCGAGCCCTGTCGTCGGCTCGTCCAGGAAGATCACGTCGGGAGAGCCGACCAGGCTGGCGGCCAGGTCCAGCCGCCGCCGCATGCCACCGGAGTAGGTCTTGGCCTGCCGGTTCGCGGCGTCGGTCAGGTCGAACCAGTCGAGCAGTTCGGCGGCCCGCCGCCGGGCGCCTGTGCGCCCCAGCTCCAGCAGGGTGCCGAACAGTTCCAGGTTCTGCCGCCCGGTCAGGTCCTCGTCGACCGAGGCGTACTGGCCGGTGAGGCCGATGCTCTGCCGGACGCGCTCGGCGTCCCGTACCACGTCGAAACCGCCGATTCGGGCGGTCCCGCCGTCCGGGGTCAGCAGGGTGGAGAGGATGCGCACGGCGGTGGTCTTGCCGGCGCCGTTGGGGCCGAGCACCCCGAGCACCGTCCCGCGGGGAACGGTGAGGTCCACGCCCTGCAGCGCCCTCGTCTTCCCGAAGTTCTTCACGAGGCCCTCGGCCTCGATCACCAGGTCAGCTGTCATGCGTGCAGCCTGCGCGGGTCGGCTGACACCGCCCTGACAAGCCACCGACACCGGCTGACACGGGCGCTGCGAGCGGTCACGGCGAGGGCAGTGATCGACTCGACTTTCGCAAAGGCGCGGTATCCACACGCCCGCGACGCCCCGACATCAGCAAAACCGAGTCGATCAAGCCGCGTGCGCACCGGGCCTGGTCAGACCGCCGGGCCGTCCGTGTTCCGGATCATCTGCCGGAGCACCTTCAGTGCCGTCACGTAGTCGGCGTCGTCGATTCCCTGATGGATGCGGGCGCGGATCGCCGGAGCATGCTGCTTGAGGTCGACGCGGGCCGCCTCACCCGCCTCGGTGATCCACAGTCGCTCGTGGTCGTCCCGGGTGAGCCAACCCCGATCCAGCAGAACGTCGGCCTCGGCCTCCAGATCGTCCTCGGACCTCAGGTAGGTGCTCATGGCCGATTCAAGCTCGGCGATGGTCATGCCGTGCCCGTCGGGTGAGATGTCGTTGCCCGACAGGTTGCGGAGCAACCAGAACTGGGGCTGGGTGAAGCCGAACTCGGCGTGGCGAGCCCGCGTGAAGGCGATGAGGGCCTCGTAGGCCACGCCGGTCCAGTACGCGGCGGGCTGCGTCGCGAGTTCGGCGTCGGACAGGCGCTGGGTTGCCACGGGTGCCTCCTGGGAGTGTTCGACTGAGCGACCCTAAAACCTCAAGTCATGTTGAGGTCAATGAGGTCACCCGGCTGTCCCCGTGCACGAGCCGCTACGGCGCAGACGGGCCGGCGACGGGGTTCGCGAGGGTCGTAGCCCGGTCTCCGTTGTGTGTAGGTTGCGGAAGTGACAAGAAGCGAGCGAATCGCGGACCAGCTGGACCGGCACTGGCAGAAGAACCTGCGGCCGCGGCTGCACGGTCTTGCCGATGAGGAGTACTTCTGGGAGCCGGTGCGTGACTGCTGGAGCATCCGTCCACGTGGCACGTCGGCCACGCCGATGTCGGCAGGTTCGGGGGAATGGGCGATGGACTCCGCGTCCCCTGACCCGGTCCCGGCGCCGGTGACCACGATTGCCTGGCGGCTGGCGCACATCATCGTCTCCTGCCTGGGTTATCGGGTCGGATGGCACTTCGGCGGCCAGGATGTGGACTCCCGGACATTCGCCTACGCGGGGACCGCTGACGAGGCGCTGAAACAGCTCGATGAGATGTACGGGAGATGGAACGCGGGGGTCCGCGAGCTCTCGGACGCCGACCTGGAGAATCCGCCCACCGTGGGTCCCGAACGGTTTCCGATGGAGGGCATCGTCCTGCACGTCAACAGGGAGCTGATCCATCACGGCGCCGAGATTTCCCTGCTGCGCGACCTCTACCGCTGGCAGGACGGCGGGGTCGGTTCCAAGATGGCGCAGCTTCAACGTTGAGGAGGGAACCGATGGGCCGCACGGTGTTGAGCATGAGCGTGTCGTTGGACGGCTTCGCCGCCGGCCCTGAGGTCACCGCCGGACAACCGATGGGCAGAGGCGGCGAGCGGCTGCACGAGTGGCTGTTCCAGGCCGACGGGGATCGCGCTGTTGCGGCTGACGGCGTCACCCCGGTCGGGGTCGACGCCGCGCAGGTACGAGAGCGTCATGCCACGACCGGCGCCGTGGTGATCGGCAAACGGACGTTCGATGTCGGTGTGGACCTGTGGCAGGACACTCCGTTTCCGGTGCCGTGCTTCGTGGTCACGCACGAGTCGCGCGACCCGTTGCGGATGAGGAGCGACGTCTTCACGTTCGTGAACGACGGCCTCCACAGCACGCTGCGCCAGGCGCGACAGGCAGCAGGCGACCGGAACGTCCTCATCATGGGCGGGCCCACCACAGGACAACAGTTCGTCAGGGCCGGGCTGGTGGACGAGATCCACGTGCAACTCGTGCCGGTGTTCCTCGGCACCGGCACGCGCCTGTTCGACCACCTCGGCACCGACCACATCGAACTCGAACGCACCGCGGTGATCGAATCACCGCACGTCACGCACCTGCGCTTCCACGTCCCGAGGTGACCGCTCGGCGTCGGCCGGCCCGCGGTGCGGACTCGACTTCCGCCGTGCAGGCCGACCGACGCCTGCGCTGCCGCACCAGTGGTCGAAGTCGCGATATGCTGGCGGCGGCAGAGCGCCTGCCCGCGCCCGATGTGGTGGCCCACGCCCGACCGCATGCTGGGGCCAAGAGTCTCCGACTCCGCGCCGCTGTGTCGACTCCCGGCGTGCCGGTCATGCCGCCTGCTCGGTGGAGTGCGTGGGGCTGCACCGGAGGCGTCATGTCTGATCACCAACCACGGCGGACCCCCACCCCGGGACGTGCTCGCAAGCGCGCCATCCGGGAGCACGCCGCCCAGGCCGGTGTCGCCTACTCGGTGGCTGCCCGCCACCTTGAGTCGGTGGGGCTGCGACCCGGCGAAATCCTCGCCACGTACGGGCGGACGATCTATCCGATCGGGTTCGATCCGCATCGCCAACTGCTCGTCGAACGCCGTGAGCGGCGGTCGTTCGAGGAACGGGTGCCGGACACCAGGCGGGCCGCGGTCCTGCCTCATGGCCGCGCGCAGCACCTCGTCGAGCGGTTCCCGCCCAGCCGTGGTCGTACCGGCAGCGGGGTGGGCGCGCTCTATCACGGCGAGGGCCGGGTGGAACTGCTCGCGATGGTGTACGTGGTGATCGCGGCCGAGTCCCCGGGGCTGCTGCCCGAGGTGGGGGATCTCGTCTGGATCGCGGAGCTCGGCGAGGACACCGCGCTCGACACAGCCTGCGCCGAGGTCGACCGCGAGGCCCGCCGGGTGCTCGATCGGGAGCCCCTGGCGCTCTGGTCGGTCATCGAGGCGGCGCTGGCCGTCGCCGAGCACACCGCGGACTGGCAGATCCGCCAGGAAGCGATCCGGCAGGCCGCGCTTCTCCGCACGATGATGACGCCGCGGATCGGCTACGCGGGCGAGCCGTACGTGCCGGGGCTGCCCGTCGCCGGCGTCCGGCAGATCCTCGACGCGCTGCTCATCGTCGCCGACGACGGACACGCGCCGGGCACCCGGGTACGTCTGCGCAGGCATCCGGACGACGTGGGGTTGGCCACGATCATCGAGGCCACGTGGGGGTCGTCGGGTCCCCCGGTGGGCTATCTCGTGTGGCCCGACGCGACGACGGCGCCGCTGGCGGTCCGCGCCGACGACCTGATCGTCCTGGCCGATCAGGAGTCGCTTCCTCGATGAGTGAGGGCCCGGCTGAGTCGGCTAGCTGAGGCGGCCGAGCCCGTGCGACCTCGCGGCGGACGGCCGCTGGCCGCAGCTCGGCGCGCGGTCGGCGCGCCGGGGGTGTACGAGATGGCACGGCAGTGACGAGAATGGCGACCAACGTGAATGTCCCTCGGGCAGCGGCGCCCGGGGGCGACGGGGGGAGAACCGGTGACAGCATCAGCACGCCTCGGCGCGGCGGGGGTGGTCCTGGGCCTGGTCCTGGTGGGCCTGAGCGGGCCCCCGGCCGGCGCGCACCAGCGCGACCGGGGCTACTCGGCCGAGATCCGACGCGCGTCGTACGGCGTCCCGCACATCACCGCCACGAGCTACGCCAACCTCGGCTTCGGGGTCGGGTACGTTCAGGCGGAGGACAACCTGTGCGTCATCGCGGAGAAGGCGGTCACGGTCAGCGGCGAGCGCTCCCGCTACTTCGGCGCGACCGGCCCGACCGACGCGAACGTGCGCAGCGACCTGTTCTTCCGCAAGGCCATCGAGGATCGGACGGTGGAGCGGCTGCTCGACGGTCGCCGCGACGGCGTGCACTCCCCGTCCAACGACGTCCGTGACCAGATTCGCGGATTCGTCGCCGGCTACAACTCCTACCTGCGCCGCACCGGCGCGGCGAGGCTCACCGACCCGGCATGCCGGGCCAAGCCGTGGGTTCGCCCGCTGACCGAGCTGGACATCTGGCGTACCACCTGGGACAGCATGATCCGGGCCGGCTCAGGGGCGCTGCTCGACGGGATCGTCGCCGCCGCCCCGCCCACCGCCACCGGCCCGGCGGCCGTCCAGGACGCGACCGGTGCGGCCGCCGTGCTCGCGTCGGTCGACGGCGCACCCGCCGGGGTGGGCAGCAACGCGTACGGGCTGGGCGAGGCGGCGACCGCCAACCGGGGCGGCATGGTGCTGGCCAACCCGCACTTCCCGTGGGAGGGCGCGGAACGCTTCTACCGCATGCACCTCAAGGTGCCCGGTCGCTACGACGTCGAGGGCGCCGCGCTGATCGGCGACCCGATCATCGAGATCGGGCACAACCGCACCCTCGCCTGGAGCCACACCGTCTCCACCGCTCGCCGGTTCGTCTGGCACCGCCTCGCGCTGGTTCCCGGCGATCCCACCTCCTACTACGTGGACGGTCAACCACGGAAGATGACCACCCGCACCGTCACGGTGCGGGTGGCCGGCCCGAACGGCGGCACGGTGCCGGTCAGCCGGACCTTCCACGACACCCACTACGGGCCGGTCGTGGTGGTACCCGGCAGCTTCGACTGGACCGCCAGCACCGCGTACGCCATCACCGACATCAACGCGACCAACAACCGGGCCTTCGACGGCTGGCTGCAGATGGGCCGCGCCGAGACGGTCCGGGACCTCAAGCGCGTCCTCGACCGTTACCAATTCCTGCCCTGGGTCAACGTGATCGCCGCCGACGCCAGGGGCGAGGCGCTCTACGCCGACCACTCGGTCGTGCCCCGGGTGACCGACGCCCTCGCCGCCGCCTGCATTCCGGCACCGTTCCAGCCGCTCTACGCCAGCAGCGGCCAGGCTGTCCTGGACGGCTCCCGGTCGGCGTGCGCGCTCGGCGCCGACCCGGACGCCGCCGTGCCCGGGATCCTCGGCCCCGCGAACCTGCCCGTCCGCTTCCGCACCGACTACGTCACCAACTCCAACGACAGCTTCTGGCTCGCCAACCCCGAGGCCCCGTTGGAGGGCTACGCGCGGATCATCGGCGACGAACGCACCCCCCGCAGCCTGCGTACCCGTCTCGGCCTCGACCAGGTGCAGCAGCGCCTCGACGGCACCGACGGGCTACCCGGCCGCGGGTTCACCACCGACCGTCTGTGGCGGACCGTCTTCGGCAACCGGGTGTACGGCGGCGAACTGGTCCGCGACGACCTGGTGGCGCTCTGCACCGCCCAGCCGACCGGGACCGCCTCGAACGGCGCGACGGTCGACCTGCGCGCCGCCTGCACGACACTGGCCCGCTGGGATCTGCACGCCGACCTGGACAGCCGCGGCGCACACCTGTTCACCGAGTTCGCCCTGGCCAACGGGCTGCGCTTCGCGGAGCCCTTCGCCGTCAGCGACCCGGTGCACACGCCACGCCGGCTCGACACCGCCAACCCGGGCGTACGTACCGCGCTCGCCGACGCCGTACAGCGGCTCGCTGGCATCCCGCTCGACGCGCGTCTCGGCGACGTCCAGACCGAGCAGCGCGGCGACCGGCGTATTCCGATTCACGGCGGGCGCGCCGAGGCCGGCATCTTCAACATGATCGTCAACAACCGGGTGCCCGGCGTCGGCTACCCGAAGGTGGTGCACGGCTCGTCGTTCGTGATGGCCGTGGAGCTGGGCCCGCACGGGCCGTCCGGGCGCCAGATCCTCACCTACTCCCAGTCGACCAACCCGAACTCACCCTGGTACGGCGACCAGACCGCGCTCTACTCCGGCAAGGGCTGGGACACGATCAAATACACCGAGGCGCAGATCAAGGCGGACCCGAACCTGCGCACCTACCGGGTGGTGGAGGGCCGCCACCACTGACCCGCGAGCACGCGGAGGCCGGGCTCCCTGGCGGGGAGCCCGGCCGGTGCGGTTGCTCATTTCGGCAGGCGACCCCGCGTGGAGACGAAGTGGTACGACATGACGGCGAACCCGGGATCGCGGACCAGCCGCCGGAAGGCGTTCAGCTGGTTCGGTGACAACCCCGCGGCGAGCAGGTCCGGTTCCAACTGGCGGGAGTTCGTCTCGTAGAGCGACGCTCCGGTCGAGCCGCCAGCCCAGCTCTGCGAGTGGGTGATGGTGTCCAGGTCGGTCAGACCGGCGAGGGCCATCTCGGTGTGCACGTCCTGCGCCCACCCGAGGTCGGCGCCGTGGTCCGCCAGGACACCCATCATGGCGTCCATGACCTGCGCGAAGAGCTTCGCGGCGTCGTCGGTCGGCGCGGTCAGCACCCGCAGCGGCGCGGTGCAGTCGAACTCCTCGACCACCAGCCACCCGCCGGGAGCCAGCGCGCCGGTGAGCGTACGCAGGACCCGTCGCCGGTCGGGGAGGTGCAGCAGCACCAGCCGGGCGTGGATCAGGTCGAACGCGTCCCCGGGTGGCGGTTCGGTGCGCACGTCGTGCCGGCGTACGTGCAGGTTGCCCTCCGCCGCGAGGTGCGTGGGGTCGATGTCGGTGGCCAGCACGCGGCCGTCGTCGCCGACCGCGCGGGCGATCCGCCGGGCCATCGAGCCGCCGCCCGCCCCCACTTCCCAGCAGGTCGCTCCCGGTCGCAGCACCGGTTGGGCCAGTCGACGCGTCGTGATCGGGTCCAGGAAGGACTCCAGCGCCTGCATCTGGGGAACGGCATCCGGTTGGCCGTTGTCGAACGTGTACGTGCCATCGCTGGTAGCGGTTGCCATCGGGTGTCTACCTCTCCGAGGGGTCGGGTGACGTGGGGGTGTCGGCCCAGAGCCGAGGGGCCGGTCGGTTGGGTGGCGGCGGCGGTGGGGCGGCGGCGACGCTCAACATCGCCGCCAGTGGGGCCGGGTCGACGCGCGCCTCGGCCGTCGGACGGTCGTAGACCACCCGGCCGTACTCCAGCACCGCCACCCGGTCCGCGACGTCGATCGCGTGCTGGAGCTGTTGTTCCACGAGCAGCACGGTCAGGCCGTCGGCGGCGAGACCGTTGACCAGCTCACGGACCCGCGCCGCCAGATCAGGTGAGAGGCCCTCACACGGCTCGTCGAGCAGCAGCACCCGTGGTTGGCCGAGGAGCGCCCGCGCTATCGCCAGCATCTGCTGCTCGCCGCCGGAGAGTTCGCAACCGCGGTGTCGCAGCCGCGCCGCCAACCTGGGCAGCAGTTCGAGGGTCCGAGCCACCGTCCAGCCCTCGCCACCGGAGACGGGTGCCCGCCACGGCGCGGCCGCCAGGTGCAGGTGCTCGGCCACGGTCAACCGGGAGAAGACCCGCCGGCCCTGCGGGACGAGACCGACGCCGGACTGGGCGATGCGATGCGGTTGCCGACCGGCCACGTGCACACCGCCGATCTCGATGCGACCACTGGAGGCTCGCACCAGCCCGGCGATCGTGTGCACGAGCGTGCTCTTGCCCGCGCCGTTGCGACCCACCACGGCCTGGATGCTGCCCGGGCGGACCCGCAGGCTGACCTCGTGCAGCACGATCCCCCCGGCGTAGCCGGCGCACAGGCGATCCACCGACAGCATCAGGCCACCCCGTCGGCGTACGCCTGCCGCACCAGCGGCGAGGTGCGGATCTCGTCCGGCGTGCCGGCGGCCAACGTCCGACCGTCGCGCAGGACGGTGACGGTGTCGGAGAGCGCGTACACCAGGTCCAGTCGATGTTCGACAAGCAACACGGCGACCGCCCTGGGCAGCGCCTGGAGCAACTCGACGAGCCGGCCGACCTCGACGGCGGACAGCCCGGCCGCCGGTTCGTCGAGGAGTAGCAGGCGAGGGCGACCGGCAAGGGCCATGGCGATCTCCAACTGGCGTCGTTGGCCGTGTGCGAGGTGCCCGGCTGGCACCGTCGCGACGTCGGCGAGGCCCATCTGATCCAGCAGCGGGCCCGCCCGGTGTTGCGCGATGCGCCGGCGTCCACCCGGCCACCACCTGCGGTGGGGTGTGAGCCGGGGCAGCGCGGCGACCACCACGTTCTCCATCGCGGTGAGTGTCGGAAAGACGGCGGGTCGCTGGTGGATGCGGTTGATACCTCGTCGGGCCCGGGCCGCCGGGCCGAGCCGACCGAGGTCGCGTCCATTGAAGATCACCCTGCCGCGCTGGGGTTTCGTGGACCCGCCGATCACGTTGAGCAGTGTCGTCTTGCCGGCTCCGTTGGGGCCGATCAGCGCGTGCCGCTGACCGTCGTGGATGCACAGGTCCACGCCGGCCAGCGCGGCCAGCGAGCCGTACCGCACGCTGACCTCCTCGACGTTCAGCAGACCGGTCATCGGTGCAGCTCCGGGACTGTGGCCTGGTCACGGGCGGGTGGCGCGTCCGGCTGAGTCGCCGGCGCGCTCGGCAGACGCCGCCGGCCCCGTGCCCGGTGCGTGCCGGTGGGCAGCAGGTAGACCGTCGCCACGAACAGCGCGCCCAGCACCAGCGGCGCGTGGCCGGGCAGCACCCCGAACAACCAGTCCCGTACAGCGATGACCAGCGCCGCGCCCACCAGGGCGCCGCCGACCGAGGCGGTGCCACCGATGACGACACCGAGCAGCAGCAGCGCGGAGGTGTCGAAGCCGAAATCGGCGGGCGAGATGTACTGCTGGGCGACGACCAGGAGCGAGCCGGCCGCACCGGCTATCGCCCCGGCGGCCATGTGCGCGCCGGACAGGTACAGCGGCACCCGGTGACCGCTGGCCCGCAGCCGCGTCTCGTCGTCCCGGCCGGCCCGCAGCAGCAGCCCCGCCCGGGTACGCAGCAGCAACAGCACCGCGCCGACCAGCACGGTCACGACGACCAGGGCGTACAGGTAACGGGCCTGGTCGTTGGCCAGGACCGGGAGCCCCCAGAACGGGCGGACCGCGGCGATGCCGGCCAACCCGTCAGTGCCACCGGTCACCGACCGCCAGCGGCCGAGGACGGTGACGGCGAGTTCACCGATGGCCAGCGTGATCATCAGGACGATCACCCCTCGGGCGTGGACGACGAGCGGCACGGTGAGCGCGGCCAGCACCGCCCCGGCGGCCGCCGCGACGGCGAGCTGCACGACGCCGACATCGGAGATCCGGCTGCCGACCACCGCGCACGCGTAGGCGCCCGCCGCGTACGGTGCGGTCTGGCCGAGGGTGGGCATGCCGGCGACGCCGGTGAGCAGGGCGACGCTCACCCCGACCAGGGCCAGCGCCAGCGTCCGGGCGAGGATCGCCGTGGTGTAGTCGTCGACCACCCACGGCGCCACGACCAGGCCGGCCAGGGCGAGGGCCGCCACAGCGCCCCGCGCGCGCCGGATCACCTCGTCCCTCATGCCGCCCTCCACCTGCTGGCCAGGCCACGCGCCCGCACCGCCAGCACCGCCGCCATGGCGGCGAACAGCAGGAACGGTGCGGCGGACGGCAGCAGCGCCACTCCCAGCGTCTGGATCTCGCCGATAGCGAGAGCGGCCAGCAGGGTGCCGCCCATCGACCCGAGCCCGCCGAGGACGACGACCACCAGGGACAGCAGCAGCACCGTGTCGGCGGTGTCCGTGCCGGGGCCGATGATCGGCGCGCCCAGCACGCCGGCCGCACCGGCGAGCGCGCCGGCGGCGGCGAGCACGCCGGCGCGGATCCGCGCGGGACTCACGCCCAGACAGGCGACCATCTCGGGGTCGTCGACGGCCGCCCGGACCAGCATGCCTGCCCTGGTGCGTCGCATGACGAGGTAGAGCGCGGCGGCGATCACCGCGGCGACGACGATGAAGACCAACCGGTACGCGGCGTAGCGGTGACCGGCGACCACCACCGACCCCTCCAGGGCTGCGGGCACCAGGACCTGCGGATCGTCGGGACCGAAGCCGGCGACGAGCAGGCTGCCGCCGGCCAGCGCCACACCGAACGTCAGCAGCGCCTGGCTCAGATGGTTACCGGCGGCGACCGGTGCGAGCAGGCCGGCCAGGAGCACACCCGCCGCGGCGGCGGCCAGCACACCGACCGTCAGCGCCAGCGCCAGACTCGCCCAGCCGCCGTCGAGCAGCGCCGCGGCGGTGTAGCCGCCGATCGCGTAGAGCATGCCGTGCGCCAGGTTGAGGATGTTGGCGACGCCGAAACAGAAGACCAGGCCCGACGCGGCGACGAACACGAGCAGCCCGTAGGCGACCCCGTCCAGCGCCGGTATCAGGTACGGATCGATCCGGCTGGTGCCGGCCGCCACCACCATCATCGGCCGACGGTCGCGAGGTCACCCACGACGGTGTTGGACAGCGCCCGCCCGTCCTGGCGGACCTGCCGCAGATACCACTTCTGCACGGGGGAGTGCGTGGTGGTGGAGAACTGCCAGGTGCCGCGCGGGCTGGCGATCTGGCCGAGCTGGCCGATGGCCGTGTTGATGGCCTCCGGAGTCGGGTCGCTCCCGGCGGCGCCGATCGCCCGGTCCAGCACCGCCGCCGCGTCGTACGAGGCGAGCGCGTAGGTCGTCGGTGAACCGTCGTGCTTGGCCTTCCACGCCGCCACGAAGGCGCGGTTCTCCGCGTTGTCGAGGTCCGGCGAGTAGTTCAGCACGGAGAAGATGTCCCGGGCTGCCTCGCCCTGCGCGTTGAGCACGCCGCCCTCGGTGAGGAACCCGGCCGCGTACAGCGGGACGTCCTTGATCTCGGACTGCGCGTACTGCTTGACGAAGTCGACAGCGGCGCTGCCGGCGTAGAACGTGTAGACGGCTGCCGCGCCGGAGGCCTTGATCCGGGCGAAGTACGGGGTGAAGTTGGTGGTGGCCGGGAACGGGGTGAAGGTCGTCTTGCCGTCGGAGTTCGCGAGCTTCCCACCGATCTTCCCGAATGCGTCGGTGAACCCCCGCAGCTCGTCCCAGCCGCCCTGGTAGTCCGGCCCGATCGCGTAGACGGAGCCCTTCACGTTGTCGCGGACGTGTTGGGCGATCGCAGCCCCGGGCTCGTCGGAGAGGTACGAGGTGTGCCAGACCCGGGAGACGTCCTTGAGTTCCGGTCGCCCGTTGGAACCGACGAGTGGCACCTTCGTCTCGTCGAGCAGGGGTGTGACCCCGGCGACGGAGCCTCCACCGACGATGCCGGTGAGCGCGGACACCCGGTCCTGTTTGAGCAGTTTGGTCGCCGCCGGGACTGCGGTCTGGGCGCCGTTGCCCTCGTCGGCGATGACGAGGTCGACCTGTCGACCGCCGAGTTTGCCATCGTGGGTGTCCAGGTAGAGCTGGAAGCCGTCGCGGATCTCCGTGCCGACCGCCTGGTACGTCCCGGACAACGAGGCGAGCAGGCCGATCTTTATCGAGCCGCTGGCGCTGGTGCCCGGCGCGTCGTTGCCGCAGGCCGTGCTGGTGGTCAGCGCGGCCGCGAGCAGCGCGGCGGTGAGGGCACGGCTGCGCCAAGGCGTGGTGAGAGGCATGTCTGACTCCAGAGGAAGGGGAAGGGGTCTCCGGCGTGGGGGCGCCGGGGTGGTCAGCGGCTGCGGGCGAGTGCCGCTCGGGCCGCGGGGGTCAGGGCGTCCCCGATGCGGTTGGCCAGCTCGGTCATCTCGTAGGAGACCTTGCCCACGTCACACTCGGGTGCGGCGAGCACCAGCAACGAGGCGCCATCGTTGAAGGCCATCGAGAACATGAAGCCGCCCTCGAGCTGCGTGACGTTGGAGATCACCGCGCCGGCGTCGAAGAAGGCTGCCGCGCCCCGCAGCAGGCTGACGAGCCCGCTACCCGTCGCGGCCAACTGGTCTGCCCGGTCCGGCGGCAGGTCGCGGGTGGCGGCCACCATCAGACCGTCGCTGGAGATGGCGATCGCGTGGCTGACCTCGGTCGCCCGCGCGGCGAAGGTGTCCAGCAGCCAGCCGAGATCCTGTTGGTCGGTCACGTGCTCTCCTGTCGCGTCATTTGTTGCCGAGGTTGATCGGGGTGCGCCGGCGGTTCGCCACACCCCGCGCGTACGCGGCCATCGCCGTCGCCACCTGGGCCGGATCGCGGTACTCGGACCGTTGCTGCTGCTGGGGGACGGTCACGCCGCCGGGGACGAGTTGCCGTTGCGGTTGCCGTTTGGGCAGGCCGGAGTTGGTGGTGGTGGCGACCTCGGGGGTGTGCGCCTGGGCAGCCGTGCGCCAGGCGTCGTCGGCCGGGCCGGACCATTCCTGGCCGTCGTGGCCCTCGGCGACGTCGCTCTGGAACCAGTGGTTGACCTGTTCGAAGATGAGGAGCTCCTCGGTGGGCGCGTCACCCCGGTCCGGGGGCGGGGGAGCCGGTCGGAACACCGGCGCAGCCGGGAGGGTCCGCTCGGCCGGGGGTCGCCCGGCGGTGGGCTCGGGCCGCGGCTGGTAGGGCGGCGGGGGACCGGCCGTGCGGGCCGCCCTCCGCGAGAGCCGTCCGGGTGCGAGCAGGTATTCCTCCGGTGGCAGAGACCGGATGATCGTCGCGGGCAGCGTCGCCTCGGCGAGGATGCCGCGTCGGGGGCCGCGTCGCAGTTGGACGGTGGCGCCCAGCCGGGCCGCGAGCTGACCCACGACGACCAACCCCATCGCCCGTACGGCGGCCACGTCGATCGCCGGTGGGCGGGCCAACAGCTCGTTGAGCTGCTGCATCCGTTGCGGGGACAGCCCCACACCCTCGTCACTGATCTGGATGATGACGCGGTCACCGAGGCTCCGGCCGCTCACCCAGGTCTCGCTGGCCGGCGGCGAGTACGTCGTCGCGTTGTCCATGAGTTCGGCGATCAGGTGCACGACCTCGTCGACGGTCTTGGCCGCCACGGCGACGTCGCCGTCGATCATGCCGAGCCGGATCCTCGCGTAGTGCTCGATCTGGGACAGCGCCGCCTGGAGCACCTGTTGCAGGGGGACGTCGCGTTGTCGTACGCGACCGACGCCGACGCCGCCGAGCACCAGCAGGCTGGCGTTGATGCGGCCCATCCGGGTCGCCAGGTTGTCCAGCGTGTACAGCTGGTGGAGCCGGTCGGGGTCGGTCTCGTCCCGTTCGACGAGGTCCACCTGGGCCAGGACGGCATCGACGAGCCGCTGTTCGCGGCGGCTCAGGTGGATGAAGATGTCGGCGGTGTTGGCGCGCATGACGGCCTGCTCGGCGGCGGTCCGCACAGCGGCCTGGTGCACGGCGCTGAACGCCTGGCCCAGCTCGCCGATCTCGTCGCCGATGGACGGTTCGAGGGCGGCGCTGGACTGCTGGCGGGCCAGTTTGTCCGGGTCGACGGCGGCGCTGCCCGGCTGCTGGAGCTGGGCCACCACGGCGGGGAGCTGTTCGAACGCCACCGCGTTCGCGGCGTCCCGCAGGCGACGCAGCCGCCGGGTGATCTGTCGGGCGACGGCCCAGGTCACCAGCGCGGTGAGGACGAGCGCCAGGAGGACGCCGACCGCCTCGGCGACGGCCCGACGGCGCTGGTCGGTGTGCGCGGCCCGGACGTCGTCGCGGACCGCGGCGTCGACCCGCCCCCGCAGCTCGGCCAGACGGGCGGCACGCGTCTGGGTGGTGGACACCCAGCCGCCGGTCTCCAGTTGCAACCGCGACCCCGGTTGGGCCCGGGACACCTCGTCCTGCATCCGTTGCAGGGCGAGCGCCTCCTTGCCGGTGCCGGCCTGCTCCCACCAGAGGCTCCACTCGGCCGGGGCCAGGGCCAGGAACGACAGGCTCGACTCGGTGTAGCTGGTGCGGGCGGCGGTGATGTCCTGCTGCATGGCCGGGGTCAGCTCGCCGCCCGCGACCGCCCGCAGCACGGCGACCTGCTGCTGGCCGATCGCCTCGGCCGTCTTCGACAGGGCCGCCGACGCCCGGATCCCGTCGGCGAGCCGGGCGTCCACCACGCCGTGCGAGACGGTCTCCCGGAAGTTGATCAAATCGGCGATGGCGATGCGGTAGCTGAAGGTCATCGCCGACACCGAGGCGTGCGTCGCCGTGCGTACCTGGGTGCGCAGCGGGGCGAGGCTGCCCAGGGCCGCGTCGATGCGGCGCAGGAGAGCCCGGTTGGCCTCGGCGTCGGCGGACAGCCGGTCTCGCTGCCTCCGGTAGCGCGTGACAGCGTCGTCGGTGGTGGCCATCTCCGCACCGAAGGCGTCCTGCTGCTCTGGCCCGCCGTAGGTGAGCAGGTCGGCGGCGGCGATGCGTTCGCGTTGCAGGCGGTAGGCGAGGTCACCGGCCTCGGCGCCGACCTGGGCCAGGACCCCCAGGTCGCTGGCCCGGGCTGTCTGGCGTGCGCTCTCGGTCAGCGCGAGACCGGCGAAGCCGATCACGGCGACGAGCGGTGCCGCGACGATGAGGCGCATCCGGCCGGCGATCTTCCAACCGCGTCGCCGGGTCGGGTAGGGTCTGGCCGCGTGGGACCGGGTGCTCGACGCCAAGATTGACTCCCACGACTCGTCGATGACGGTCTATCCGCACGTTGCCGAATGCAAGTCCCATTCGGCCGGAAGCCGCGCTCGTAGGCCAGACCTGGCCGTGGTACAAACTGGCCGTACCAGCATCTGTACCCAACGTCAGCGGCCGGTGACGCCCTGAGACCGAGCCGGGATCGTGGGGTCAGCGCTGGTCGTCGCGGGGGTCGGCCGGCGGCTGCGGCCGCTGTGCGTCGTCCGGACCGGACGGGCCGTTGAGTACCTGCCCGATCAGCTCACGCAGCTCGTCGATCGCGTCCACCACGGCGCCGGGGTCGCGCGCGTCGCGTCGATCACGCTGACGGGGCACCGGCCGGTCCGGCCGGACCGGTGGTGAGGCGCGGGGGCCTCGGCGGCCGTCGGCCGCCGCCTGTTCGGCCGCCACCTGCGGCCACAGCGCCGCGAGTCGGCCGTCGGTGCCGAGCACGTCGTCGCAGCGCAGCGCGAACTCGTGACTGCCGAACCGGCGACCGGACTCGACCGCCGCGACCGTCTCCCGGCTGAACCGCACCAGATCCGCCAGCGCCCGCTGGGTCAGACCCCGTCGGACGCGGCAGTTGCGCAGTTCCCATCGGAACCGTTCGCTGGCCGCAGGGGGAGCGGGGCTCGACGGGGACGTGTGCTCCATGCGCTCACCTTCGTGGCTTCGAGAATCAGCAGCGGAAGCCGGATCGAGATTGGCTGATGAGCTGAACATTCACAGGGGACAATTCTTAACCCAGGACGCGATGGGTGTGAAGACGTTCACCGACCTGGATCGTCGGACAAAGCAGAAAAGGGTGCGTGTCAGGCCCCTTGTCGGTGCCGGGCAGGGGCGGGAAGGCTACCCTTCCCGCACTCGTCCGCGCGCGGGCAGGCCCGTTGGCGCACCGGCACTGTCAGGCGGCCTGCGCTTCGACGGCCGCCTCACCTCGCGCCGCCGGAACGTCGGCCGGTGCCATGGTATCGATTACGGCGAGCAGCGTGTGGTGGGCGCGAAACGCGACATTGGCCTTGTACGAGCGCTGTTGCCCAGTCGCCAGGCGGAGGCCGGGAATGGCTTCGGTGAGTCGGGTGATTGCGATTTCAGCCTCCAGCCGCGCCAATCCCGCGCCTATGCAGAAATGCGGGCCGTGGCCGAACGACAGGTGATTGCCCACGTCCGCCCGATGTGGATGAAACTGGTCCGGGTGGGCGAAGACCGCGGGGTCGCGGTTCGCCGCCCCGATCAGCAGCAGGCAGCGTGCCCCGGCGGGGATGGTCACCGTTCCCAGTGTGACGTCCCGGTTGGTCACCCGCAGCCAGCCGTCGATGGCGGGCGCGAAGCGCAGGGTCTCGCCAACGAACGCGGAGACGGCCCCCGGGTCGGTGGTGAGCTCCGACCAGTGCCGCGGACTGGACAGCGCCTGGTCGAGGGCGTGGGCGAGCAACCCGGCGGTGGTCTCGTGGCCGGCGACGAGGAGGTTGAAGGCCAGGCTCGCGACCTCGGGCACGGTCAGGACCGCGTCGTCGTCGTCCCGGTATGCCAGGGCGCGGCTGATGAAGTCGTCGCCCTGGTGTCCACTGTCCACCCGTTGGCGGACAAGCTCCTCGCAGTAGTGCCAGAACTCCAGCAGATCCTGCGCCAGGCGCACCTGCTCCGCAGGCTCCGGTTGCCCCCAGATGAGCGCGATCTGGCCGTCCGCCCAGCTCCGGATCCGCCCGATGTCGCCGTCGGGCACCCCGAGGATGTCCAGGACCACCAGCAGGGGGAGCTCGCTGGCGAATTCCGGGATCAGGTCGACCTGATCGCCCCGGCGGGCGGCGAGCCGGGACACCAACTGGTCGACCCGGCGCCGGATGATCGGGCCGTACTCGACCTCGACCCGCTCGGGGGTGCTGGCGAAGGCCGCCCGTAGGGCCCGACGGGTGCGGGGGTGCACCGGCGGGTCGGCAGCGGCCGTCGTGGGGGGCGCGTCGATCTGCATGATCACGCTCATCGCCTCCGGGCACACCTCGTAGACCGGGGCGAGCGTGAGGGCGTTGCCGAACGTCGCGACGTCGGCGAGTGCGCGCCGGACGTCCGCGTGCCTGCTGATCAACCACAACCCCAGATCCTCGGCGTAGTGCACACCGTCGGGATCGTCGAGAATGCGCCGCCACATGCTTGCCGGATCGGTGAGATAGACCCCGGCGAACGGATTCAACCGCATGGAAAGCCTCCTGATGCGCGCGGCGCGAAACCGGCAGCGCCTCCATTTTTGAGGTCGGTCAGTTTGGGCCGATAATGGCGCGCATCTGCCTCTGGCTCTTTACGGTGCGCTGAGTAGCCGCACAAGTCAAGATTGGTCACCGTCTATTTATGCCGCGACATAATGCGTGCTGCAACGGACGGCTGAAACCGGCTGGATGCAACTTGCGCCTGGGTCCTTGCCGTCGGTCGACCCCATTTCACGACGAGATGCCCGTTGCGCGCGACAACGAGACCATCAGGAAGGGATGAGGCGGACGACCGCCCATGATGGACGGCGGAATCACGGTGCCGCTCTCCCTCATGACCGGAAAACGATCTCCGGACCGGCAGGTGACGCAGGGCTCGGGCCACCTGCCCGGCGGTGGGAGCGGCGACGCCCGCACGCGTCGCGGGGGCTCCGGCCCAGGCCGGAACCCCCGCGATGTTCTGGCGTGACGACCCGCCGGGTCAGCGGTCAGGGCGCCCAGGGGCTGGCGATGTTCCAGGTGCTGTCGGCGGTCCACAACGTCGGCGTGTTGTACGCGTCGCCGCCGGTGCCGTTGCTGAGCCAGACCTCCGAGTTGTAGTGCCGCAGGTACCTGCCCCGGAAGTTGTACGACTCCAGCGACACACCCGAGCCGGTCAGCCCCACCCGTGCGCACCAGGTGGCGTCGGCACGCAGGAGCGTCGAGCCGTCGTCCGGCGAGTTGCGGACCCGGGAGTTCTGGTGGCGCAGGTACTGCCCGGGAAAGTTGACCGACTCGAACGAGTAGCAGCCGGCATCGGCCAGGCCGGCTCGGATGGTGTACGTGGCGTCGGCCTTGAGCAGGCTGGGGCTCGCGGCGGTCACCACCTCGGTGTAGGCCAGGCTGTCCTGGTGGCGCAGGTAGCGGTTGGTGAACCCGGGCGTCGTCACCTGCAACGACCGCCGGGTGTTGACCGGCAGGGCCACCGGCGCCGAGCTGCCGATGGTCTTCGAGGCGTTGATCAGGGCGGTGTTGGCGGCGCGGACCCGCGCCTGATCCATCTTGATCACCTGCCGGTCATAGGTCAGGAAGCCGTTCAGCTCGCCCTCCAGATCGGTGATCTCGGTGTAGACCGAGGCGCTGAGCCCCTTGCCGACCATCAGGTTCTGGCTGCCCTGCACCAGACCCACGTACCGATCGGTGAGGGCGCTCGAACTGGTCTGCCACTCGTAGGCGAAGAAGCCGCCGCTCGGGCTGTACTCGTGGCCCGGCGTGTGCAGGCCCAGCCCGCCGAACTCACCGAGTGCGGCGATCCGGCTGCTCGACGGTGCGGGCGAGTCGGGCCCGAGGTAGACGTGCCAGTCGTCGATGTCGCCGTTGCCGGGATTGCCGAGGGACTGGCAGCAGTTGTGGCCGCTGTGCGGGTTGACCAGACGTGTCGGGTCCTGGTTCTTGATGTTCTGCGCGACCCGCCGGGTGTCGGCGAGGGACCGCTCACCCCACCCCTCGTTGTAGGGCGTGTACGCGACCACTGCGGGTGAGCTGCGGTGCTCGTCGACGATCTCCCGTGCCTCGGCCTCGAACTGCGCCTGCTGGGCGTCGGTCGGGTTGATGTCCTGCGCGGTCAGCGACGGGATGTCCTGCCAGACCAGCAGGCCGAGCCGGTCCGCGTGGTAGAACCAGCGCTGTGGCTCGACCTTGATGTGCTTGCGCACCATGTTGAAGCCCAGGTCCTTGTGCTTTTGCAGGTCAAAGGCGAGCGCGGCGTCGGTCGGCGCCGTGTAGAGGCCGTCCGGCCAGAAGCCCTGGTCGAGGGTGCCGACCTGGAACACGAACTGGCCGTTGAGCTTGGGGCGCAGCACCCCGTTCACCAGGCCCGTGGTGATCTCCCGCATGCCGAAGTAGTGCGCTGTCCGGTCCACTGTGGAAGCTGAGCCGTTGCGGAGGGTGACGCGGAGGTTGTAGAGGAACGGGTCGTCGGGCGACCACCGGCGTGCGTTCGGCACCGGCACGCTGAACTCGGTGAAGCCGCCGGTGGCCGAGCCGACCACGGTGCTCCCGTTCAGCGCCTCGGCGAGCACGCTGTGGCCGCTCACGTCGCCACGGGTGAAGACCCGCACCCGCAACGTGTTGGTGCTCAGGTTCGGGTAGACGTCCACGCTGCTGATGGAGGCGATGGGCACCGGCTCCATCCACACCGTCTGCCAGATGCCGGAGCTGGGGGTGTAGAAGATCCCGCCGGGTGTCTTGGTCTGCTTGCCGATGGCGGGCAGGCTGCCGTTCTGTCGGGTGTCGGTGGGGTCCCAGACCTTGACGACGATCTCGTTCGCCCCGGTGGTGAGCTGGGGGGTCACGTCGAAG
>NZ_JAGPYA010000038.1:0-65483 GCF_018070245.1 Micromonospora sp. M61
GTCGCGGCGATCCGGTGAGTTTGTCGATCCAGTACGGGCGCACGGTGTCCCACGAGTCGCGTCGCCAGGCGAACGCCGGGTACTTGTGCGCCTCCACGAGCATGGCCACGCCCGTGCGGATCGGGTCGTACACCGACGGGTCGACGACCTTGACCTCGACGCCGGCGCAGAGCTTGTTGAGCAGGTCCGGCTTCTGCCCGGCCGAGGTCGGCGAGAAGTACGCCTCGCGGAACTCGACGCCGGGCAGGTTCCGGGCGTTGAGCCGGTCACCCCAGTGGTGGTCGAAGTCCGTCGCCAGCCCGCCGATCAGCTCGAACGGGCGAGTCGTGCCGCGCCCCTCGGTGATCGACGCGACGCCCTCGAACAGCCCGGTGCCCGGGTAGACCAGAGCGGTGTCCGGGGTGGGCATGTTCGGGCTGGGCATCACCCACGGCACGCCGGTGTCGGCGGCGAGGGCGTCGCGCTTCCAGTGCGGGCAGCGAACCACGTGCAGGTCGACCGGTCGCCCCGCCTCGGCAGGCAGGAACGTGGCGTTGAAGAACCGGGCCAGCTCCCCGACGGTCATCCCGTGCTGCTGGATGATCTCCTTCAACCCCACACCCGAGGTGTACGGGCTGGTCATCAACGGCCCGTAGGCCCGCCCGCCGATCGGGTTGGGCCGGTCCAGCACGACGTAGCGTTTGCCGACTCGGGCCGCGGCGACCATCGAGGTGTACATCGTCCAGATGTAGGTGTAGAAGCGGACTCCGACGTCCTGGATGTCGAAGACCACCGTGTCCACCCCGGCCTCGGTGAACATGGCTTCCCACCGGGCCTGCGAGGCGCCGTACGCGTCGTACACCGGGATGCCGGTGCGTGCGTCGACGCCGGTTCCCTCGCTGCCACCGGCCTGGGCGGAGCCGCGGAAGCCGTGCTCGGGGCCGAACGCCGCGACCAGCCGCACCCGACCGGAGCCGTGCATCAGGTCGACGAGGTGCCGGTAGGACGCGTCGACCCCGGTCGGGTTGGACACGACGCCCACACGCTGACCGGCGAGTTCGGCGAACCCGGACGACACCAGCTCGTCGAGGCCGGTGCGGACCCGACGGGCACGGGAGCCGGCCGACACCGGTCCTGCGCCGAGCGTCCCCGCCCCCAGCGCGCCCGCGCCGACCGCGCCGATGAGGAGATTCCTCCGCTGCATGCTTGCCTCCTACCAGCTCAGGCCGTGGCCGTAGGGGTAGAGCACGGAGCCCGCCCCCTCGGCCGTGGGGATCGTGACGGGCAGCCGTCCGCTCGGGGACAACTCGCCGTGCAGCGCGCGGACGAGGGCGTCCATCGCCGCGCGGGTGTACGAGTACGTCGCCAGGTAGGTGGTGACACCCGGCAGGTAAGCGATGTCGTACGGGTCGCGGACGGCCACGACGACAACGGGTTTCCCGGTGCTCAGCAGCGCAGCGACCAGGCGCTGCTGGGTGGCTCGCGGGTCGGTGACGGCGGTGTCCCACGCCTTGTTCACGAGCACGACGGTCAGGTCGTGCTCGGCGGCCTGGCTCGCCGTGGCGGCGATCGTCGCGTCGGAGGGCAGGGTCGCCGGTCGGGCGGTGGCACGGGCACCACGTGCGGTGAATCCGGCGGCGACCGTCGTGACCGGGGCGGAGGCAGCGCTGTCCCAGCCGGTGATCAGGACCGACCGGTCGGCGTGGGGCAGGGGCAGCACTCCGGCGTCGTTGCGGACGGCGGTGAGCGTGGGGTCGGTGACCCGGGTGACGGCGGCGAGGTGCTCCGGAGCGCCGACGGTCCGCACGGCCTTGTCCACGTCGACCAGCGGGGAGCGGGCCAGTCCCTGGCGATACTTCACGCCGAGGATGCGTCGGACCGACTCGTCGATCCGACCCTCGGTGAGCTCGCCGGTGGCGACGGCCCGCAGCACCGCGTCCCGCGCCAGCGCGAGATCCGGCGGCATCAGGAGCTGGTCGGCGCCGGCCTTGAGCGCCAGGACGGGCACCCGCTCGTCACCGTACTTCGCCCGTACGCCAGCCATGTTGAGCGCGTCGGTGACGATGACGCCCCGGAAACCGAGCTCGCCACGCAGCACGCCGGTGAGGATCGTGGGCGACAAGGTCGCGGGGTCGCCGGACGGGTCGAGCGCCGGGATCACGATGTGCGCGGTCATGATCGTGTCGACACCGGCGCGGATGGCCCGCCTGAACGGCGGCGCGTCGATCCGATCCCACTCGGCGCGGGTGTGGTTGATCACCGGGAGGCCGGTGTGGCTGTCGGTGGCCGTGTCGCCGTGACCGGGGAAGTGCTTCGCCGCGGCGGTCACCCCGGCCCGGTCCTGGAAACCGGTGACCTGGGCGGCGGTGAGGTCGGCCACGAGGGTGGGGTCGGCGCCGAAGGACCGCACCCCGATCACCGGGTTGCCCGGGTTGACGTTGACGTCGGCGATCGGCGCGTACGGCTGTCGGATGCCGACGGCGCGCAGCTCGCGTCCGGTGACCTCCGCCGCCGTCCGGGCGGCCTGGGCCGACCGCCCCGCACCCAGCGCCATCGACCCGGGGAACTGGGCGGCGGGGGACGGCATTCGCACCACCGCGCCCTGCTCCTGGTCGGTGGAGATGAGCAGCGGCACCCTGCCCTTTGCCCCGCCGCCGAGGGCGGCCCGCTGGAGTCCGTTGGAGAGGGTCGCGATCTGCCGGGGGCTGTCCAGGTTGTGCGACCAGGAGAAGTAGCAGACGCCGCCCAGGTGGTACCGCTCGATCACCTCGGCCGGGGTCTCCTTACCGAAGGCGGCGAGGTTCGCGGCGCGGTCTGTGGCGCTGGGGTCCACGGCGTCACCGCCGTAGACGTAGGTGGCGAAGAGTTGGCCGACCTTCTGCTCCAGGCTCATGTGTCGCAGCGTGGACGTCACCCAGCCGTGCTCGGCATTCGGCGGGCGCGCCGGCGTGGCGGCCTGGGCAGGGAGGGAAGCGAGGGTGGCCACCAGTGTGGCCGCCCAGGCGGTCGCGGTAACGAGTCGGGTCTGCATAGACGCCTCTCAGTCCGGGTGGCTGAAACTTAGCTACACCTCAGCCGCCCGTCAAGAAGACAACCTACAGATCGCCGTCAGGCCCCGCCGACCGTCACCGCCGGGCGTCGCTCGGGTCGTCCGCGGCGAACTCGCGGATGGCGGCGCGGATGGCCTCGCCGTACGGGTCGTCGGACAGGTGCACCAGGTGTTCGCCGGCCCGGGCCAGGTGCTCCCGGGCCTGGGCGGGGTTGCCCAGGCGCCGGTGGCAGTCGGCCAGATTCAGGTACAGCGACGGCAGGAACGCCTGGATCTGGAGCGAGGACAGGTAACGCCGGGCGCGCTCGTCGGTCAGGTCGGACACGGCGGCCAGGGCGCGCTCGTCCCACACCAGCTCCGCTTCGGTGGTGTCCTGGAGGTCGGCGAGGTAGTGGGCGAGGGTGCAGCGGTGGAAGGCGTCGCCGGTGGGGCCGATCTCGTCCCACAGTGCGGCGAGGGCGTCCCGGGCGAGAGCCTTCTGCCCTGATCGGCCGAGCTGCACCGCCGCACCGATGCGGGTCATGGTCGGGTCGGATGTCGGCTGGTTGTCCATGTCGCCGATGGTCGGGCCTCGACCCGGTCGAGGGTCAACTCAGCGGCTCGCAGGCCCGGTGCTCGTCAGGACGCATCACCGTTGGGAGACGATGGCCTCGAGCACCGAACGGACGGACGTCGGTCGACGACCGATGAGGGTTTCCAGCGTCGGGTCGGTGACGGCGAACTCTCCCCGTCGCGCTGCGCGGTACATGCCCAGGGTGAATTCGGCGGCTGCCGCGGGCATGCCATGCGCGACGGCATCGGCCTTCCACTCGTCGTCGCCGAGGACCACTCGGGTGATGGCGCGGCCCGTGATCCTGGTGAGGACGCCGGCCACCGCTTCGAGGTCGAGCGCCTCCGCCGCGGTCAGCGCGGGCGTGACGCCATCGAGCAGGCCCTCCTCGACCATTGCGATGGCTGCGGCCTCGGCCAGGTCGGAATGCGCGGTCCAGGACACCGGCCCGTCCGCCGGCGCCACGAGTTGCCCGGTCTCCAGCGCCGCACCGATGGAGTAGCTGAGCGTGCTCGCGTAGAACCCGTTGCGCAGGGCGGTGAAGGGAACCCCCAGGCCGGCCAGGTGTTCCTCAGCTGCGGCGTGCGTGGGCTGGGGGGCGAACAGCGAGTCCCTGGAGGCCGCCTGGTGGCTGGTGTACAGGATTCGCTTGACTCCTGCGGCCCGGGCGGCGTCGACGGCGGCGCGGTTCGCGACGAGCGCACCGGCGCCGCGAATGGCGGCGGACACGATGAGGACCTTCTCGGCACCCTCGAAGGCGTGCGCCAGCGTGGCTGGGTCGGTGAAGTCTCCGGCACGGACCCGGACACCGCGCTCAGCGAGGCCCGCGGCCTTGTCGACGTCGCGCACGCTCACGCCCACGGCCTCGGGTGGCAGCCGGTCGAGGAGCAGGTCAACGATCTGGGACCCGAGCTGACCAGTGGCACCGGTGACGACCAACATGATGAACGCTCCTTGTTATCGGTGATTCGCCTCCGACGTTAACACCGATATTCCGCAGATAACAAGGCGCTGTTAGCATCGGTTCATGGTGACGACGCAGGACACGGCATCTCGCGACGACGTCCGTTCCGGCATCGTCGCGGCAGCCACCCAACTGCTGCGTGCGAAGGGCGCGAACGCGGTGACGACGCGCGCCGTCGCCCAGGCCGCAGGAGTGCAGGCCCCGACCATCTACCGCCTGTTCGGCGACAAGGACGGCCTCATCGACGCCGTCGCCGAACATGTCATGGCCACCTATGTCAGCGGCAAGTCGGTCGCGGCGGACGTCGCGGCGGGTGACCCGGTCGCGGAGCTGCGAGCCGGATGGCGTACGCACGTGGATTTCGGCCTGGCGAACCCCGAGCTGTACGCGCTGATCGCGACGCGGGGGAGCGGCGCACCCTCACCGGCGACGGTCGCGGGCCTCGACGTGCTGCGTCGCCGCGTTCGGCGACTCGCCGCAGCCGGCCTCCTGCGGGTCGACGAGCAGCGCGCACTCTTGATGATCCACTCTGCGGGCAACGGAACCATCCTCACCCTGCTGGGAGTGCCCCCGGAGCAGCGCGACCCCGGTCTGAGCGAGGCCATGCTCGACGCTGTGCTCACCAGCATCCTGGCGACAACTCCGGCGACACCCGACACGGCCACGAACGCGGTCGCGGTGACGTTCGCGACGGTGCTGCCCGACCTCCCAGGGCTCACCGACGCCGAACGCGCGCTGATGGCCGAGTGGCTCCACCGATCGCTGACCCGCCTGCAGGACCGCTGACGGCGACAGGGCGAGCGCCGCGAACGCCGCGCGGACGAGAAGGCGTGGGCCCGTGACCATGACTGAAAATAGCTGGCGGGACGATGGTCGGGCTTGTAGCTTGCAGGTGACGTGACCCGCCCGAGGAGGTGAGACCCATGAACGATGCAGCGATGTGGGTGCTCCCCCTTCCGTCACGACCGGGCGATTGACGTAGGTGTCGCCGGGAGCGCCCCGCCAACAAGGCCCTCCCGAAAGGCAACACCCATGCGCCCTCAACAATTCACCGCCGAGCCCGCGTCTCAGACCAGGGTCGAGTCGCCGTCCACCAGTGCGGATCGCACGCCCCTCATCTTCGACGTGATCATTGTCGGGTGCGGGCCGACCGGTGCGATGCTGGCCGCCGAACTGCTGCTGCACGGCGTACGGGTCCTCGTGGTGGAGAAGGAAACCGAGCCCGCCTCGTTCGTCCGTATCGTCGGTCTGCATGTCCGCAGCCTCGAACTGCTGGCCATGCGCGGCCTGCTGGATCGCGTCCTTCCGCACGGCAGGCAGCGGCCGGCCGCTGGCTTCTTCGCGGCCATCGCCAAACCCGCACCGAAAGACCTGGATTCCGCGTACGCCTATCTGCTGGGTATCCCGCAGCCAGTCATCGTCGGCCTGCTCGAAGAGCATGCGATCGAACTGGGCGCGCAGGTTCGGCGTGGTCGCGCGGTCGTCGGCATCGAGCAGGACGACCACTGTGTGACCGTCGAGCTGACCGACGGGGAGCAACTGCGCTCGCGCTATCTCGTCGGCTGTGACGGCGGGCGCAGCACGGTGCGCAAACTGCTCGGCGTCGGCTTTCCCGGGGAGCCCGCACGGACCGAGACGCTGATGGGCGAGATGGAGGTGGGCACGCCGCAGGAGGAGATCGCCGCCACGGTGAACGCGATCCGCGAAAACCATCACCCGTTCTGGCTCCGGCCCGCAGGCAACGGGGTCTACAGCGTCGTGGTCCCCGCCGCGGGAGTCAGCGACCGTGCGGTGGCGCCCACCCTCGAGGATTTCCAACAACAGTTGCGCACCATCGCCGGAACCGATTTCGGTGTGCACTCCCCGCGCTGGTTGTCCCGCTTCGGGGACGCCACCCGGCTGGCCGACCGATACCGGGTCGGCCGCGTCCTCCTGGCCGGCGATGCCGCCCACATCCATCCGCCCATCGGGGGACAGGGCCTCAACCTGGGCGTTCAGGACGCCTTCAACCTCGGCTGGAAACTGGCCGCGCACATCCGGGGCTGGGCGCCGGAGGCTCTGCTGGACACGTACCAGGCCGAACGTCATCCGGTCGCCGCGGACGTGCTGGACAACACCCGAGCCCAGATGGAGTTGCTGTCCCCCGAACCAGGCCCGCAGGCGGTACGCAGGCTGCTCACCGAGCTGATGGACTTCGACGAGGTGAACCGCCACCTGATCGAGAAGATCACAGCGATCGACATCCGGTACGACTTCGGCGCGGGCTCCGACCTGCTCGGCCGCCGCCTGCCCGACGTCGCCGTGAAACAGGGCAACCTCTACGGTCTGTTGCATCGCGGCCGGGGCCTGCTGCTGGACCGCACCGAACGCCTGAGCGTCGGCGGCTGGTCAGACCGGGTCGATCACCTGACGGATCCCACCGCGGAGCTGGACGTCCCCTGTGTCCTGCTGCGCCCCGACGGGCACGTCGCCTGGGTCGGTGACGATCAGCAGAGCCTGGACCAACACCTCTCCCGCTGGTTCGGCGAGCCCGCCCACTGATCGCAGGCCGGCGGCCCCGACGTCGAGGAGTGCGGCCCCGACATACCAGCGGCGGACGGGCTCGGCGTGACCTCAGGTGCGGTTGAACCGCCAACGGGTCGCGGTGAGCCCGTCCGTGCCGTAGCCGAAAGCCCGGACCGGGGAGACCTGGTAGAAGGCGTACTCGGGTGATCCGGGCAGACTCTCGTCGTGGACCCGGCCGTCCCTGATGTCGAACGTCCAGCCGTACTTTGTGACGAAGGCGGCGGCCACCCGGCGCAGTGCGGTCCCGCCGGACACCTGGTGAACTTCAGCGCTCACCACCAGGTCGAGATCTTCGCTGCTCACCGTGATGACAGCGCGGGGGTTGCCAGCCAGGTTTCGGCTCTTACGGGAGTGCGGGCGGCTCGCAATGCACGGCGCCCCGTCGACCAGCACGACCATCACCGGCGCGGCGTGTGGCCGACCATCCGGTCCCACAGTGGACAGCCAACACTTGTGCGCCGACCGCAGGCAGGCCAACGCCTGGCTCCACGGCTTGAGTGTCGCCGCGTCGGTGTTGAAGGGTGTCGCATCCTCCTGCTGGAAGAGGAGTTCAGCGACTGGCGTGTCGACCGTCATGACGGATCCCTGGTCGTGTCGTACTCGTCGTGCAGTCGCCACCACCGGTAGGGCTGGGTTTGCGGCCAGCCTTCCGGCGAGTCCTCCCAGGTCTCCTGTCGGCCGTAGGGCGTCAGGTCGAGGAAGGTCCAGTTGCTGCCGAGCCGTTCCACGCCGCGGGCGGTGGTGGTGTAGGTGCGGAAGATCCGGTCGTCGGCGCGGAGGAAGACGTTCAGCGCGAATCCGTCACCGGTGCCCATGTCGGCGTTGAAGCTGTTGTTCAGCGACGAGTACCAGGGCAGGTCCCAACCCATTCGCCGCCGCACCGCCAGCAGGTCGTCCAGTGGGCCGTGAGACGTCAACGCGAGGGTGACGTCGCGGACGTTGAGGTGGGCCGGGTGTCCGACGTTGTCGGTGAACATCGAGCAGCCGGAGCAGACGGCGTCGATGCCGTGCCACATGAACGTGTACACGATGAGCTGGCGGCGGCCCTGGAACAGGTCGCTCAAACTGGCCGGCCCGGACGGGCCCTCGAACACGTAGTCCTGCTCGACCGGCGTCATCGGCAGCCGGCGACGCGCCGCGGCCACTGAGTCGAGCTGGCGGGTGAGTGCCTTTTCGCGTACGCGCAGGGCGTCTACCGCGTCCTGCCAGTCCTTGGTCGGCACGATCGGCGGATGGTTCATGCGGGCCTTCCTTCGGCTTCCACACGCGTGTGGAGAGGGGGGACAGGGCCAGTCCGTTCCTTAAGGGGATGGACTGATGTGACGCTAACAGAGTCAGTTCCTTGAAGGAACCACCTTTGCGTATCGTGGCGTCATGCAACGAACGCAGTTCGGCGCCATGGCGTGCTCGATCGCCCGCACCCTCGACGTCATCGGTGAGCCGTGGTCTCCGCTGATCCTGCGCGACGTCTACGCCGGCACGCACCGCTTCGAGCAACTCCAGCGGGGCCTCGGCATGTCCCGCAAGGTGCTCGCCGAACGGCTGAGCTGGCTGGTCGAACAGGGCGTCCTGACCCGGCGTGAGTATTCGGACCGGCCGGTCCGCCACGAGTACCTGCTCACCGACAAGGGCAGGGAGCTCTGCGATCTGCTGCTGGTGATGGTGCGGTGGGGTGATCGGTGGACGGCGGGCGAGGCCGGCCCGCCCGTGCTCTACCGCCACCACGCCTGCGGCAAGATCAGCCACGTGGAGCTGCGGTGCTCGGAGTGCGAAGAGCCCATGCGGGCTACAGACATCGACCTGTTGCCCGGGCCTGGAGCCCAACCAGGATCCTGACCGGTCGATCGGCGGTGCCGCCGACCGTGCGAGACGTGCAGCGTTTGGACCTCAGCGTTGCTGCGGCAACTGGGCGTGTGGCCTGCTGCCCGGTGGCCGTCGACTGATCGCGGCGATCTCGGTGAGAATCGGGTGTAGTCGCTCGGCCAGGGTCGGGTCCGTGCGAGTGAGTTCCGCGGTCAGGGACGTTGCGGCAGCCGAGAGCGCACGGCGTAACTCGGTCTCATCAGTGGAGCGGACCAGGGTCGTTTCGAGCGGGCCGGTGATGTCGGCGGGCAGTAGGTGGGCGCCTTTGGCGTAGCTGGCGGGGTGGCGTGTGAGCCGGTGATCGCGGCGGCGACGACAGCGGGGTCCTGTTCCGCCAGGTGCAGCAGCCGCCGCCGGATCAGGTCGCGTTCCTCCACTAAGAACATATGTCGATGCTGGCAGACTGATCGCATGACGGGTCTGACCGCCGAGGTCGTGGTCGACGGTTGTGCCCCGCAGACCCCGGCGCTGGCCCCGAACGGGCGCCTGTTCTGCTACGTCCTCGCTCCCATCAGCCGGGCCGGTGACCACCTCGACACCGAACTCTGGTTCGCCGGCACCGATGACGCCGTCGCGCCGCGCAGGGCGACAGCCGACACCGCAACCGAGTCCCGGCCGCTCTGGTCGGCCGACTCGGAGACGCTGTTCTTCCTGTCCGACCGCGCCGACCGCGGCACCCCGCAGCTACACAGATTCACCCCCGCCAACGGCGCGGTGACCACGGTGACCAACTGGCGAGCCGGCGTCATCGACCACCTGCCGCTCAGCGACCCCCACCTGGTCGCTCTGCTCGCGGAGGACGAACCCACCGAGCAGGACGCGCGCCGCGCCCGGGACCGAGACGACGCCATAGTCGTCGGCGAGCGCGAATCGCGTGCCCGGTTGCGGATGCTCGACCTGCGCACCGGCCGGATCACCACCCCGGGTGTGTTCGGCGACCGGCACGTCGTGGAACTGTGCCAACGTCCCGGCGGCGGCCCACTTGCCGTGCTCACCTGGGCCAGCGCCGACAACGACCACGGCCCGCGGACCGGCCAACTGCACCTGTTCGACCCCACGACAGGGAGTGCGGAGAACCTTGGCCCGGTCGCGGCCGACGCACGATCTCTGGCCTGGTGGCCGGGCGAGGACGGTTGGCACCTCGGTTACGTCGCGCTCACCCCGCCGGTGCTGCAGGCCGGCACCGCCGTGTTCGACCTGGCCGTGGACAGCCGCGTCCTGCGCAACCGGACAGCTGGTGTCTCGATGTGCCCCACCCAGCTCTGCCAGACCGGTGGCGCCCCGCTGGTGGTGTTCGCCGACGGTCTGAACACGACACTGGCCCGGCTCGACCCCGCCGGCCTCAGCACCCTGTCGCATCACCCCGGACGCCTCGACAACGTCACCACCACTCCTACCGGCACACAGATCGCCGCCATTACCGGCACCCGCTATCAACCCCCGAACGTTCATATCGGGCCGTCGACCGGGCCGCTGCGAAGAATCACCAACACCCGCCCGGACCTGGACGGCATCGCACTCGGCACGCAACAACCGCTGGCCTACCGCGCCGCCGACGGCCTCGACCTGGACGGTTTGCTCGTGCTGCCGGTCGGAAGGTCCGCATCGGAAGGCCCGTTCCCGCTGGTCACGATCGTGCACGGAGGCCCCTACGATCGCTACGCCGATCGGTGCCAGTTGTTCTGGTTCCCCAGCGCGCAGTGGCTGGCCGCCGCCGGCTACGCGGTGTTCCTGCCCAACCCGCGCGGCGGCCAGGGCCATGGTCACCAGTTCGCCGCCAGCGTCGCCGGTCGGGTCGGAGGGCAGGAGTGGACCGACATCCTGACCGGCATCGACCTGCTCATCGCTCAGGGCATCGCCGACCCCGACCGGCTGGGCATCGCTGGTTGGAGTCACGGCGGCTTCATGTCCGCCTGGGCCGTCGGCCAGACCGACCGCTTCCAGGCCGCGCTGGTCGGTGCCGGCGTCGTCGACTGGGGCATGCTCGCCGCGACCGGGGAGAACGGCCAGTTCGAAGCCGCGCTCGGTGGCAGCACCGGCTGGTCCGGCATCGGCCCACACCCCCATGACGCGGTCAGCCCGATCTCCTTCGCCAGCCGCATCCGCACTCCGGTGCTCATCCTACACGGTGCCGAGGACACCAACGTTCCCCTCGGGCAGGCCGTGTACCTCCACCGGGCGCTGCGCCACTTCGACGTCGAGCACGAGTTCGTGATCTACCCGAGAGAGGGCCACTCGGTCCGGGAACGCAACCATCAACTCGACGTCCTGCGCCGGACTCGCGCCTGGTTCGATCGCTGGCTCCGGCCCTGAGCGGGCGCGTGGATCAGACGTCGTCGCTTACCTGAGCTGACCTCAGGACCTTCAGGTCCTTGAGAGCTCGGGTCAACTCACCAACTCGCGCGCTGCCACAAGCTCCGCTTCGCCGTCTGGGCACGTTAACGGTTTGCCGGTAACAGTAATCCGATAATTAGCTGCTACAAAGCGGGCGAAGCGGGCAGGCATCATAATGACAGTTCTTGTGCGTAATGATTCAGGATGTTGTCGTCACGCTCCTGAAGCGACCCGATTCCCAGCTCACGTGCTCACTCAGCCACTTACGGGAAGGGCTTCAGCCCACCTGCCGGCCGTGATGTGCGCCCAGGCCCGCCCGGCGACCTCCTGGTACACGCCCCTCCGGCTGCCGTAACCGCGCACGATCAGGCAGCCGTCGTCTCGACGGACCGAACGACCGATGAGGTACGCGCGCAGGGCTAGGTCAGCGCTCTGACAGACCCGATCAGGTGGGAAGCCGCCAAGCGGCTCAGGTCGGTGATCGGCATTGCGCGCCGACAGCCTTACCGCCGAAATCTCAGGAGAATCGTTCTGACAGAACCGTTCAACCCGTTCGAGGGCAGCGCTTCCCCCGAGACTGCGACATCCTGGTCACTGTGATCACGCAACGGCTCCGGGTCGCCGCGTACGCGGTGTGTCTACGGGATGAGGACCTGCTGCTCGCCCGTTGGGTTTCGCCCGACGGTGCCCGGCGGCACTGGACGTTGCCCGGCGGCGGGGTCGAACACGCCGAGGATCCGTTCGACGCCGTCGTGCGGGAGGTGACTGAGGAGACGGGGTACGAGGCGCAGGTCGAGCAGTTGCTCGGTGTGAACTCCCGTACGAGGAATGTGGAGCGCAACGACAGGGATGTTGTCGAGCTGCACATGCTGGCCATCTTCTACCGGGCCCGGATCGTTGCCGGTGAGCTTCGATCCGAGACGTGCGGCACGACCGACCTGGCGCAGTGGACACCCATGGCACAGGTCTCGACCCTGGAGCGCTCCGTCGTCGTCGACGTCGGGCTTGAGCTGCACCGCAGTGCGCCGCCGACCGGGCACGTGGAGACGATCCAGACGACCGGACTCCTGCGGCACTGATGCAGGGCGACGTCCTGGTCGATGAGCGATCAGCGACCGCACCAGGCCCGGGCCGAAGCGGTGCGGAGCAGCAGCCCGCTGACGAGCAGGGCCAGCACCGCCAGCAGTCCGCCCAGGATCCCCACGACGACAAGGGGTTCGACCGGCGGCGTGATCAGCGACCCGAGGCGCGGCCCGAACAGCAGCATCGTCCCGGCACCACCGAGAAAGGCGAGCCCGACGCCCACGGCGAATCGCTGGGCCACCCGCCACGCGGTCGGACCCCCGCGCCGGAGGCCACGGAGCAGGACACCGACGGCCACCGTGCAGCCACCCAGGGCGAGCGAGTTCCCGGCGCCGCCGACCTCGGCCAGGAGCGCGATGTCAACGGCAAGCACGTACACCCACCAGAACGCGAACAGCAGCACGCTGGCGCTGATGCTGGGCGGTCGCCGCCCGGTGGCCGCCGGGCCGGGGCGCAACGACTCACTGATCATCGCCGGATCATACGGACCGGTCACCCCCGCGCGACGTGCGCCAGCTCCGCATAACGAGGTACGCGGTCAGGCGCTTGAGGACTAACGCCTTCGCGACGTTGGCCTCTTGAAGCAATAGGTTTCCTCCGATGCAGTTGGTCTGTGAGCATAGTGCGATGGACCGCCGGGACAGCGGAGACGGTCACCCATCTGGGGCACCTGTACGAGGCGTACGGCTTTTCCACCCAGGGCTTCGACGTCTACCTGGCCACCGGGTTGACCGAGGGAGAGCCGGACCGCGAGGCGACCGAGCAGGACATGGTGCACCGGTCGTTCACCGACGCCCAGATCCGTGCCATGGTCTTGGCTGGCGAAATCGTCGATGCGCCGTCGCTGGCTGCGCTGACCCTCTACGCAATGTCTCGTTGACCTCGCCGCTCGACTCACGCCAGACGGCTCACGGGGGTTGCCCGGCCGCAGTGTCCTGCGCGCTCAGCCCACCTGCCGGCCGTACGCGGCCCGTGCTGCGGCAACCTCTTCGGACTGCCGTACGCGCCACCTCTTCTGCGCCTCGCTGTTGCACACTCGACACACAGTGCGGTAGCGACCACTCGTTGGATCGAGCTCCCGCTCGTGCCCGTTTCGGCAACGCGGCTGCTGGGTGCGGCTGCGACAGTTCTCGGCGTGGGCCACCTGCTGGAGATGGGTGGGTTCGATGCAGTCCGGCGCGCCACACAGGTGGCGCACATCCAACCCGGGGTCGTATCCACCGACGAAGACGACGTAGGCCGTGATGTGGGCCCAGGCCCGCCCGGCGACCTTCTGGTACACGCCCCGCTGGCTGCCGTAACCGCGCACGATCAGGCAGCCGTCGTCTCGACGGACCGAACGACCGATGAGGTACGCGCGCAGGGTCTCCTCAGTGAAATGTCGGGACAAGCCCTTCACCTGCGACAGCATCTCACCAGGCTAGATCAGGGGGCCGCGCGTGGGTGACGAGGACCGACCGGGTGGACCGGCGTGAGCGAGCGACCCGCCGGTCCTGGCCGAGTTGGTCCCCGCGTTGCTGGGCGGCGCTCGATAGATTGGCGGCCATGTCGTCACTGGGCAAGCTGGACGGGTGGGAGTCGCTGTCGCCGGAGTTGCAGGAGCGGATGGTCGCGGCCGACCTGCCGGAATCGTTGCGACTCGATGAGTACGACCTGTTTCTGCTCGGCCCGGACCTGATCTTTCGGGATGGCCTGTTGCGATTCGGCTACGGCACGGACGCGTGGGGCGGCGAATTCTGCCTCGACCTGGACACCGGTGCCGTGCTGGTCGTCGATGACAGTCGAACACGGACGTTCGTGAACTCGTCGCTCGACCTGTACGCCCGTTCGCTGCGCCTGGTCGCCGGTCTGGCGCCCGCAATCGTCGGCGGCGACCCGGACGGGTGGGAAGACGCCAAGAACGAGATGCAGCGGGTCATCGGGGAGTGGGACGCACCGGCGATGACCTCGGACAACTACTGGGACGGCCTCTCGTGGGACATCGCCACCGGCAACTACGCCGACCAGTCTGCCGAACGGTGTGCAGGTGACCACGGGTGGCGTCGACTTGTGGGGCCCACCGAAGCCCATCGGTACGCCGAAGCGCTGGGTGGTGCTACGCAGCCGGTCAAGACGACCAAGCTGAGTGACACCACGTTCAAGGAGCAGCACGCGGGCCTGCCGACCACCGTCGACAGGTCGCTCACCGAGGTCACGAGGTCCTCGGACGAGAAGCAGGCCTACCTGGGCGGCGCCGACGAGATCCCCGACTTCGTCGGTCTGAACAAGGCGAACCCGGCGCCGAGCGGCCCGGCAGGCGGTGGCGGCGGCGGACTGCCGATCACCGGTTCACCGATCCTCACCATCGCGGCGGTCGGGGTCCTGCTGATCCTGATCGGCATGGCGGCCCTGTGGCGTACCCGCCGCCTGCGGTGGGTGGTCAAGTAGGTCACGCCGTCCCGTCGCGCCCCTGAAGGGCGCGGCGGGACGGTCCGCCGCTGGTCATGCCCACGTTGGCAGCCAGATCTCCGCATCGACTGGGCTCGTCCGTCGCGAATCGAGATGATCGCGGAGTGTGGCGAGCGCGGGATGCGGGTTGTCGTCGCGCCAGATCAACGACATGGGGTAGATCGGCGCCGGCCCGCGTACCGGTATGCGCCGCAGGTCGTAACTGTCCGGCCACAGGTACCGGGTGCGTTCGCCGGCGAACGTCGCCAGTTCCGCGGAGTCGGCGATCTCGGCCAACAGTGCCTCGTTGCCGAAGGCCGGCCCGACCAGGTCGATGGTGAGGCCGAACGCGGCGGCGAGTTCGTCGTAGTAGTCCGCCCATTCGGTGCCGGAGGCCATGCCGGGCATCCAGATGCGGTGCGCGGCGAGCTGCGCGGGCGTGACGGTGCGGGCGTTGGCGAGGGCGTGGCGTGGCCCGACGAGGAGTTCGTGGTGTTCGTCGATCACGCGGGCGGTCCTGATCCCGTCGGGCAGGTGGCGCTCCGGGATGGGGACGGCGTGGAAGGTGGCGTCGACCGCCCCCGCCTCGACGGCGGCCATCGCGGCATGGACGTCGGCGTCGAGGGTGACGACATCCAGCTCGATGCGGGGGTGCGCCCGGTGGAAGTCCTGCAACAGCACCGCTGGTGCGATGCGTCGACTGTGCACATCCACGCGCAGGGCGCGCCGACCGGGGCGTACGGAGGCGTCGGCGCGCGCCTCGACGCGCAGCAGTTCCCGGGCGTGGGGCAGGAAGGTCTGGCCGTCGATCGTGAGCTGGGCGCCGCGAGCGGTGCGGTTGAACAGTCGTACCTGAAGATCCTTTTCCAGGGCGGCGATGCGCTTGGACACGGCCTGCTGGGTGATCGACAGCGCGGTGGCGGCGTCCTGGAACTGGCCGGCGTCGGCGGCGGCGACGAAGGTGCGTACGGCGTCGAGGTCCACGCCAGGAACCCTACTTCCACAACATCTGGTTGTGACTCACCGCGGGTGCGGTTGTTTGATCTGGCCCTGCGCCCTTGCTTTGATCGCACCGGCCAACGGCAGGTTGTTGAAAGCGGGGGTGTGGGGTGTGGCGGCGAGACGATCCCTGGGTCGGCGGTTCCGGTGGTTGTGGGCGGCGTACGCGGTCAGCGCCTACGGTTCCGGGTTCGGCTTCGGTGCCCTACCGCTGATCGCCGTGCTGGTGTTGGACGCCAGCCCCGCCCAAGTGTCCGCGCTGTCGGCTGTGGGGCCGGCGGTGGGCGCGCTGGTCGCGTTGCCACTCGGGCCGTGGGTGGAGTTCCGCCGCAAACGGCCGGTGATGGTCGTGATGGATCTGACCCGGTTCGCGGTGCTGCTGACGATCCCCATCGCGTACGCGCTCGGCCGGCTCGGTTTCGCGCAGTTGATGGTCGTCTCGGCCGTCGTCGCCACCGCCAGGATCGCTCTCGGCGCGGCCAGCGGCGCCTACCTCAAGGCCCTCGTCCGGCCGGACGACCTGCTCGTGGCCAACGCGAGGTTCGAGTCGACGACCTGGAGCGCCATCGCGCTCGGGCCGCCGCTGGGCGGCGCGGCGGTCGGCCTGTTCGGCCCGGTCGCCACCATCGTGGCCGATGCCGTGAGCTACCTGCTCTCCGCGCTGGGGATCACGGCGATCGGCGGGCGGGAGGAACACCCCCGGCGCGGTGGCGGTCGCCGGGTGCGTGCCAGCGAGGTGCTCGATGGCTGGCGGCACCTCCTGACCCACCGTGGCCTGCGGGCGCTCTACCTCAACCAACTGCTCGTCAGTGGGCTGATCATGGCCACCGAGCCACTGCTGGCCGTGCTCCTGCTGGGCGAACTCGGGTTCCCACCCTGGCAGTACGGGCTTGCCTTCGCCGTGCCCTGCGTCGGCGGGCTCATCGGCTCACGGCTGGCCCGCCGGGTCGTCGCGAGGTACGGCCGACACCGGATCATCCGCACCGTGGGCACGTTACGCGCGATCTGGCTGGTCGGCCTCGCCTTCGTCCAGCCCGGTGTCATCGGGCTCGCCACGGTGATCGCCGTCGAACTTGCGATCATCATCAGCATGAGCCTGTACAACCCGGTTCTCGCCACCTACCGCCTGGAGCAGACGCCGAAGGACCGCGTGGTCCGGACTCTGACGGCCTGGTCGATCGGCAGCAGTGCCACCATCGCGGTCCTCAGCGCGCTCGGCGGACTGTTCGCCGCCGCCACCAGCCCTCGCACGGCCATCCTGGTCGCGGGACTGCTGATCCTCGCCAGCCCGTTGCTGCTACCGCGCCGCCCCGATCCCGGAGCGGCGGGGGACGCCGAGGCCCACGATGACGGCCGCCCGCAGACGATGCGGGAGTTCGCCTGATGTTCCAGCCGACCTATCCGATCCGCACCGCTCGGCTCACCCTGCGTCCGTTCACCATCGACGACCTCGATGACGTGTACGCGTACCAGCGTCGACCCGATGTCGTTCGCTGGATGCTCGGTGCCGAGCCGCGTACCCGTGAACAGTCGCGGTCGTCGGTGCTCGCCATGGCCGGCGAGGACGCGCTGCGCGCGGAGGGGGACTGCCTGGCTTTGGCCGCGGTCGGTGAAGCGGGGGTGATCGGGACCGTGGAGTTGGTGTGGCGCAGCCAGCTCGACCGTACGGCCGAGCTCGGTTTCGTGTTCAACCCCGACCATGGGGGCCGCGGGTTGGCGACGGAAGCCGCTTCGGCGTTGGTGGACTGGGGCTTCACCGAGTTCGGCCTGCACCGGATCTATGGCCGGTGTCACGGGCGCAACGCCGCCTCCGCCCGTCTGATGGCCCGGCTCGGCATGCGCCGCGAGGCACACCACGTCGCGAGCTATCTGTTCGCGGGGGAGTGGGCTGACCGGCTCGTGTTCGCGATCCTGAACCGCGAGTGGCAAAGCCGTACCCGCACGTCGCCGTGATGATCGACTGCCACGGCGACGTACGGGTCGGGCCGACGCTCAGCCCTGGCGGCCCAGCCACTCCCGGTAGGCGGTGGGCGCGATGAAGGCGCCGTCGGGGGCGACGAGGACGTCGTCGGGTGCGGCGGCGAACATGCCAGCGCTGTTGTCGGTCGTGACGGTGCGCTGGTCACCACGGGCGGCGAGGGTGATGCGCCCCAACTCGTCGAGGGCGAAGACCTCGGGGCCGGCGACGTTGCGGATGCCCCGCAGCGGCGCGCCCATGCTGACGTCGGCGACGGCCTGCGCCACGTCGGCGGCGGCCATCGGCTGCACCGGGGTGCTGGGCAGGCGAACGGTCTTCTCGTCGGCGGTCCAGGAGAGGATCGACTCGATGAACTCGAAGAACTGGGTGGCGCGGACGATCGAGTACGGAACCGGACCGGCCTTGAGAATGTCCTCCTGGAGGGTCTTGGCGCGGTAGTAGGCCAGGTCGGGCACCTGGTCGACGCCGACGATGGAGAGCACCACCGCGTGACCGACGCCCGCACGCTCGGCGGCGGCCAGGAGGTTGTCCATGGTCGTCTGGAAGAAGGCGGGGGAGGCGTCGTCGAAGGTCGGCGAGTTGGTCAGGTTGACGACGACGTCGGCGCCGGTGAGCGCCTCGGACAGCCCCTGCCCGCTGAGGAGGTCCACCCCGGTGGACAGCGAGTGCGGCACCGCCTCATGCCCGGCGGTCTGCAGGATCTTGACGACCTGCGACCCGATGAGGCCGGTCCCACCCAGTACGGCGATCTTCATGCTCATGCACCTTCCTGTGAAATGTGGTCGTGTGTCCGGCTTTCCTGGCTCAAGCCAAACTCGGACCTCTCCTGTCCGAGAACAATACTCGGACATTGCGAGTCGGAGTATCTGGGGTTGGCTAGGGTGAGGTCATGAAGATGTCCGGCGGGGTCGAGTGGGCGCTGCACTGCTGCGTGGTCCTCACGACCAGCAGCACGCCCGTCCCGGCGGCCAAACTGGCGGAACTGCACGATGTCTCCAGCAGCTACCTCGCCAAGCAGCTCCAGTCGCTCGCCCGCGCCGACCTGATCCACTCCGTTCAGGGCAAGTCGGGCGGTTACGTCCTCACCCGGGCGCCGGGGAGCATCACCCTGCTCGACGTGGTGCAGGCCGTCGACGGCCCGGGGCCCAGTTTCGTCTGCACGGAGATCCGCCAGCGCGGCCCGTTCGCGACGCCGGCCGACTCCTGCACCACGCCGTGCCCGGTCGCCCGTGCCATGTGGGCAGCGGAGGACGCGTGGCGCCAGGCGCTCGCCGCGGTCACGATCGCCGATCTCGCCCGCGACGTCGACACCGCCTCCGGCCCCGAGGCACTGGCCGGCATCCACACCTGGCTCACCAGCGATCGCGCCGGCTGACCACTGTCAGCCGGTGTGGCGTACCTCGGTGTCCCAGATCTGCGCCCACGGACGCCGCAGCCCCCGGCACACGTGGATCGGGCCGCCGTTCTCGTCGTTCTCCACCTCGACCCGCTGGTCCACCCGCCCGGCGAGTGTGCACGTCTCGAACCAGGCGTTCAACGGGTCGGGCCGTTCCCAGCCGACGGCGATGACCACGTCCGCTTCGGCGGGTGGCCGACCGAAGTCGACCATGCTGTTGTGCCCGGAGTACGCGCGCGGAAGACCACGAGCCGGACCGTACCGGGCCACCGCACCGGCCTCGCCGTAGTTGCCGGTCAGGATGACCGCCCGCGAGCGCTCCTCGGGTGTCAGGCCACCGTGGACGGCGGCGAGCGAGTCCGCGAACGCCGGCCAGCCGATCGTCTCGCCGGCGTCGTAGTTGACGTCGACCACGAACCCGGGCAGCCGCTCGGCGGGCAGCACCGGCAGCAGCAGCACGATGTTGGGCAGGAGGAACGGCACCACACCCAGCACGAGCAGCCCTCGACGCAACCGGATCGACCCGCGCGACGCCCACGCGACGGTGACCAGCACGCCGGCTGCGGTGAGGACCAGCAACAGCGGCGCGTCGTAGTAACCCTTGCCGCCGGCGATCAGCACGATGCCGACCACCACCAGCCAGGCCCAGCCCACCGCCCGGTACGCCCGCCACGCCGGTCGGCGCAGCAGCGCGACGAGGCCCGCGATCCAGATCGGTACGGCGTACGGGCTGATGATGACGAACTGGAGGGTCAACGCGTCGACCCGGCCGCTGTAGGAGCTGTCCCCATCGGAGATGGAGGCCGCCACGCCGAGTTGCGGGAAGCCGTGTGCCGCCTGCCAGATGAGGTTCGGAGCGGCCAGCAGCACGGCGACGCCGGCAGCGGCGAGCACCCACCGGTCACGCAGCAGCCGACGTGGCCCGGCGATGAGCACCCCGGCGATCAGACCCACTGCCAGCAACGCCGGCAGGAGCTTGCTGAGCATGCCCACCCCGAGCGCCAGACCGATGCCGAGCGCCCAGCGGCTGTCGCCGGTGCGCAGCAACCGCACCGCACACCACACGGCGGCCAGCCAGACCAGCAGGTCGACGGTGGTGGTGCTGAGCAGGTGACCGCTGGCGAGAACGATGCCGGACAGCGCGGCCAGCACCGCCGCGAAGGTCTGCGCGCCACGGCCGCCGCCCAGCTCCCGGGCGATGGCGGCGACCAGCAGCACTGCGCCACCAGCCAGCAGCGCCGACGGCGTCCGCAGCACCACCAGGTTGCCCGGTGCGATCGTGTCGAGCAGTCGAGCGAGCGCCGGGACCAGCGGACCCTGGTCGACGTAGCCCCAGTCGAGGTGTCGGCCGGCGAGCAGGAAGTACAACTCGTCGCGGTGGTAGCCGTAGCGGCCGGCGAGCAGCAGCAGCGTCACAGTGGTCGCGGCGGAAACCAGCCACGGGCCGCGCCCTCGTGCGCCAACCTCCGGTGGCGCGCCCGGCGGTGCCGCCGGAGCCGGCCGCTGAGGCCGGTCAATGTCGATCGCGGGGTCGCTCACCTGCTCATGATGACCCGCGAGGTGGTCGCGCGGGTGCCCGTACCGCGTTCGGCACTGTCCCGCATGCGGGTGGTCGGGACGGGTGCGAAGATCAGCTTCGTCACTCGGACCGAAAGGACGATATGCGCTACCGCACTCTGGGCTCCACCGGCACTGTGGTCTCGACCCTGTGCCTGGGCACCATGACCTTCGGCGCGGAAACCGACGAGGCCGGCAGTTTCGCCCAACTGGACCGGTTCGTCGAGGCCGGTGGCACCTTCATCGACACCGCCGACGTCTACTCCGCCGGCGTCTCGGAGGACATCGTCGGGCGTTGGCTGCGGGCCCGACCCGACCTGCGCGACCGGCTGGTGATCGCCACCAAGGGGCGTTTCCCGATGGGCCCGGGGGCGAACGACGCCGGCCTGTCCCGGGTGCACCTCACCCGCGCGCTGGACGCCAGCCTGCGGCGACTCGGGGTCGAGGCCGTCGACCTCTACCAGGCGCACGCCTGGGACCCGATGACCCCACTGCCGGAGACCCTGCGGTTCTTCGACGACGCGGTGAGCGCCGGAAAGATCCGCTATGCGGGGGTCAGCAACTTCACCGGCTGGCAGTTGCAGAAGGCCGCCCTGCTCACCCAGCACCTCAACCTCACCCCGATCGTGACCCTGCAACCGCAGTACAACCTGCTGGCTCGGGAGATCGAGTTCGAGCTGGTGCCGGTCTGCGAGAACGAGGGCATCGGCATCCTGCCGTGGTCACCGCTGGGCGGCGGCTGGCTGACCGGCAAGTACCAGCGCGACAGCACGCCCACCGGAGCGACCCGCCTCGGCGAGAACCCCCAGCGCGGCGTCGAGGCGTACGCCGGTCGCAACGCCGAGGAGCGCACCTGGCGGGTGCTCGACGCGGTCCGTCAGGTCGCCGGGGAACGCGGCGTGTCCATGTCGGCGGTGTCGCTGGCCTGGCTGGCGGCTCGACCGGCGGTCACCTCGGTCATCCTCGGCGCGCGCACCATCGAACAGCTCGACGACAACCTGACGGCCGCCGACCTGGTCCTCGACGCCGAGCAGATGCGGTTGCTGGACGAGGCGAGCGCCCCGCTGGTGGGGGACTACCCGTACGGCGCAGCGGGTGTGCGGCAGCGCGGCCGCGACCTGCCGACCTCATCATGATTCCCTTCCCCGAGCCCACCGCGCCGGCCGGCAGCCGCACCGAGGTCTTCCTGCGCTACCTGGACTACTTCCGCGAGTCCACTGTGGCCAAGGTGTCGGCGTTGGCCGAGCCGGAGCTGCGCCGCAGCCGGCTGCCATCCGGGTGGACCCCACTGGAGCTGCTCACGCACCTGCGCCACGTCGAACTGCGCTGGATCGAGTGGGGTTTCCAGGGCCGGGACGTCGCCGACCCGTGGGGCGACCGCCGCGACGACCGCTGGTACGTCGCCCCTGAGGAGACCCGGGAGGACCTGGTGGCGGCGCTGCGGGCCCAGGGCGAGCACACCAGCGCGGTGGTGACGGCACACGACCTGGCGGAGATCGGTGCGCCGGGACCGCGCTGGAACGGCGCGGACCCGGCGTCGCTGGAGCGGGTGCTGTTCCACCTGGTCCAGGAGTACGCCCGCCATCTCGGCCACCTCGACGTGGTCGCCGAACTCGCCGGCGGCCCCGTCGGCGAGTGAGCCCCCGGCTCGATAATGGGCGAATGCCGTCGCTCGTCACACCCGCCCTGCCCGCCGGGAGCCTCGGCGTCCAGGACCAACCCCACCTACCGGTACGCCCCGGGCTGGCGCTGCGGCCGTGGCGCGACGACGACGCCGGGGTCGTCCGGGTCGCGTTCGACTGTCCAGCGATCCAACGCTGGCACGTCCGCCGTCTCGACAGCGACGACGAGGCTCGGGCGTGGACGGCGCAGTGGGCCGGCCACTGGCACGAGGAGACGTCCGCGAGCTGGGCGATCGTCGACGCGGACGACCGGCCGCTCGGTCAGGTGGGGTTGCGGGGCGTGCTGCTGGCCGAGGGGTCGGCGCACCTGTCGTACTGGCTGCTGCCGGGTGCACGCGGTCGGGGGATCGCCACCGAGGCGCTGGGAGCTCTGACCCGCTGGAGCTTCACGGACGCCGGTCTGCACCGGCTCGCCCTGGAGCACTCGACCGCCAACCCGGCGTCGTGCCGGGTGGCCATGCGAGCAGGTTTCCCCGCCGAGGGCGTGGCTCGCGGGTCGGTCCGCCACAGCGACGGCTGGCACGACATGCACCTGCACGCACGGCTGGCGACGGACTCAGTATCGCCCAGGTAGGCGCGGCGCGCTCATCAGCTCCAAGCGGGCGGTGCGACCGGGGGTCATGTGGCGGGAAATTGGGCCACGTCGGGCTCGACCCAGCCGGTGCGGGCTTGCGTGCTGGCCAAAGTCGCTGACCTGTAGAAGCGGGTGAGCAGGCGCTTGTCCAGCAGTGCGGGATGCCGATCGATGAAAACGGTGAAGTCATCGATGGCGCGGTCGGCAACGTGGTGGGCTACCAGTTCCACCCAGGCGCGGCTGACAGTGGCGTGGTACTTCTGCGGCATCCCGGCATAGCGGGCGGTCCGCTGGATGCCATCGCTGACCAGACCGATGGCGGCCGGCATGCCGGCGGTGCGGACTGCCAGCCAGGTCAGGTGCAGGTGAGCGCGGTGGTCGAAACGTTCGTTGGCTGCGGTCACCTCGGCCATCAGCTTGTCGAAAAGCAATGCTCTTGAGCTGGTCGGGGTCATGCGGGCACCTCTGCCAATGCGCGCAAAACGATGTGGAAGCCGGCGATCGACTCCGCGGGCAGGTCGGCGAGGGCACGCTCCTCCAGCTCGGCCAGCGTCTGCCGGATGGTGCCGGCGGCCAGGCGGCCTGAGGCGGTCAGCTCGATGACCACGACCCGGCGGTCTCCCGGGCGCGCGCCGCGCGTGATGTGCCCGCGCCGCTCCAGCCGGTCCAGCACGCTGGTCAGCGTGGTCGGCCGGGTGCCGGCGGCGGCCCCCAGTTCGGAGATCGTGCGGCCACGGCCGTCCGCGAGGTTGGCCAGTACATTGATCTCGGAGGCGGTCAGATCGAGGTCGACAAGTCTCGCGGCGAGGATCTGCAAGGTGGCATGGGTCGCGCGCTGCAAAGCAAGCAACGCAGACTTCTCCGGTGATGACGTAGAAGAGTTAGTCACGATATCGGACTATACGGAATCGTAGTACCGCTCGACAAGCCCCGCACGCACGGCTGCGCACCGACGGCTTGATCTGATCAGTGGGCGCCAGCGGATGTGGGCCTGGGCGGGCACCACCGCCGACTCGACGGGCCCTACCATCTCCGGCATGGCAACGCGGCTCGTACAGATCAACATGAAGGCCCGCGACGATTCCGCGCTGGGCGGTTTCTGGGCGGCGGTGCTCGGCTGGGAGATCTCCAGCGAGGGCCCCGGCGTGACCAACCTCGAACCTGTGGGCTTCGTCTACCCGGATCCCGTCGCTGTCTGCATCGACCTCGTCGTCTCCCCGGAACCAAAGACGGTGAAGAACCGCGTGCACGTCGACCTCGCCACCACCTCGGCGGCTCACCAGGCGGAGGTGGTGGCGCGCCTGAAGGATCTCGGCGCGACACCTGCCGACGTGGGCCAGGGCGACGTTCCCTGGACGGTCCTGGCCGACCCGGAGGGCAACGAGTTCTGCGTGCTGGAGCCCCGGCCGCTCTACCGGGACACCGGGCCGATCGCGGCGGTCGTGGTCGACTGCGCGGATCCGCGAGCCATGGCCGACTTCTGGAGCCAGGCCACGGACTGGGTCCTGCACGACGTGACCGACCGCCAGGCGGTGCTGCGCTCCGCCAAGGGCGTCGGCCCATACCTGGAGTTCGTCCGGACACCCGACGTGAAGACGGTGTGGAACCGCGTCCATCTCGACGTCCGCCCCTATCCGGGTGACGACCCGGAGGCCGAGGCGGCCCGACTGCGGGCTCTCGGTGCCACCGCCGTCGATCTGGGCCCCGACGATGTCGCGTGGACCGTCCTCGCGGACCCCGAAGGCAACGAGTTCTGCCTGCTCAGCCCGAGCTGACCCGGCCGCTACCTACCCGGACGTGGCGCCGCCCGGGTAGGTGGTCGGCGCGGATTCCGTCGCGTCGTTCTCGTCGGCGCGCCGCATCACCCTCGGCAGTCGCAGCGCGACGATGCCGGTGGCCACCAGGCCGCCGACGCCCGCGATCACCAGGGTCACCGGGGCGGAGGTGGCGTCCAGCAGGAGGCCGCCGGCAATGTAGGACGTCGCAGCGGCGACCCCGATCGCGCCGTACAGGTTGCCGAAGACCCTGCCGAGCATGCCCGCCGGGACCGTACGTTGCAGCAGCGTGATCGAGGCGATGTCCATGGCCGCCACCCCCAACCCTCGGACGGCTTGCAAGGCGATCGCGGCGGCGACGGCCCAGGCGAGCCCGGTCAGCAGGTTACCGACACTGCTCACCGCGAAGCCCACGATCAGCAGCAGCGGCATCGACGCCCGCGTGCCCCACCGGGACAACAGGGCGTAACCGGCCACAAGGCCGAGGCCGACCGCGCCCAACAGGAGCCCGGCCGCGGAACTGCCAACCTGGAAGGTGTCCCGGGCCAGCAGCACCAGCGCCACGTCGTCGACCCCGTTGAAGGGCGACCACCGCGGCGAAGCCAAGGAAGATCACCCGCACCGTCGGAACACTCAGCAGGTAGCCGATTCCCGCTCTGGCCTGTCGCAGCAGGGACGGTTGGTGCCCATCGCCGGTGGCCGCCGGTAGTGACGGGAGCGTCGCGAGCAGCGCGGCCGAGAGCAGGAACGACACGGCGTCGACGAGCAGCAGACCACGCACTCCGACCACCGGGAACAGCGCTGCGGCGATGAGCGGGCCGACCGCTTCCGCTGTGTTGGCGCCGAACCCGACTGTGGAGTTGGCGGTCTCCAGGTCACGGTCGGCAACCAGTGCGGGCACCGCTGCCCGGGACGCCGGTTGGAAGATCTGCGAGGCGGTCGCGCGAATCGCGACGAGGGCCAACAGCCCCGGCAGCGGAGGCAGGGTCAGCACGATGACCAGCAGGACCCCGGCTTGGACGAGTTCGCAGACGATCATCAGCCGGCGGAGATCGAGTCGATCGGTGAGGGCGCCGGTGAAGGGACCCAAGAGGGACGGCGCGAAATCTCCGACAAGCAACAGCAGGGAGATCGCCAGTGCCTGGCCCGTCGTCTCGGCGACGTGGAACATCAGCGCGACAAGGCCGAGTGAATCACCGGCGTACGAGACCAGCCGTCCCGAGAAGAGAGTTCGGAAGGGCCTGTTGCGGCGAAGCAGTTGGGTGGGACGCAGCGACGAGGTGCCTGCCGCTGCGCCTGGCATGTCGCATCCCCTCCACCGTCGCCATACCGATCACGCTCAGCGCGGTGTGCCACCGATGCGCGGGGTAGGTGAGCTGCGAGCAGTGCCGTTCACCGACCGGCCTCTGGGTGAACATAACGAGTCAAGCGTCGGCGAGCGCGTGAATAATGCCGTGCGCGAGCGGCGGCCGATGCACCAAGGTTTTCGCTGCCGTCGGCCTCCGACGCGGGGCGTGTGGCTCAGCGGGCTTCGGCCCAGCCGACGAAACGCGGGGTCAGATCGGGCAGCGCGACGCCCGGGTTCAGCGCAATGAGATCGGATTCGGCTGCCTCCTGAAGCTTTGCCAGGTGACTCAACAGGCCCGGCCGATCCTCGCGGTACTCGCCGAGGAGGCGCAGCTTCGCGGCCGAGCACGGCCACAGGATGCCGCAGACCGGGCAGCGCCACGCTGGCCGCAAGGGGGAGTGCTTCGGTCGCTCGGGCATCAGACGACCTCCACCGTTTTGACAGGCCGGATCGGTGCGAGCGAGCGGGCGTCCCCGGAGGAGCGGGGGGCCTGAACCTGCACCTGCACGCCCGCACGCATTACGAACAGCTCGCGCCGGGCGACCGCCTCGCCCTTCTTGCCCAACTCGTACGCGTCGAGCCAGAGCCAACCGTCGTAGGTGTGGCGATCGGGCAGCTCGCGGATGACCCGGACGACGATCGGCTTCATAAATTGGACGCTCGCGGCGGTGGTCAAGCGGATCACGTCCCCAGCCCTGAGTACTGGGCGGGCTTCTTCTCCGTCCTCGTCGGACACGGCTTTCCCCCTGATCGACGTGTGGGAAGGGGCCGCCCCCGTGAGTGCTCGCTCAACGGAGGCGGCCGCGCTACGAACGCGTCCGCCGGGTTCGGGTCCCCTGCCGGCCGCGCCGTCTACAGAGCACCTTGCCGGGGGTTGCTGGACAAATACACAGCGTTATCTAATCTCTTCAAGGCAGTTGGTTTGTTCCAGGGGAGGGACGGCATGAATCACGCCTTTGTCGCAGCGCTGGCTGGGGCGGGTCACACCGCCGAGAGCCTCGCAGGTCAGATCGGTGTGCACCCGAAGACCGTCGCCAGGTGGGCAAACCCGGGTCACATTCCCCAGAGTCGCCATCGCTCGACCGTCGCAAAGCTCCTGGCAAAAGATGCCGACGCACTTTGGCCGGATGTCGTCCGTCGCCGCGAACCGGTGTGGTTCCGGCCGTGGGTCGACCTCGAACGCGAGGCGGTGACGCTCCGGTCGTTTCAACTCGCGTGGGTGCCCGGACTGCTCCAGACGGAGGCGTACGCGCGGGCGACCCTGGCGGGCGGGGTGCTGGCACCGGACGCGGTCGCCGAATTCGCCGAGGCCCGAATGAGCCGCCAGGCGATCCTGAGTCGTGACGGCGGACCGCTGCTGATCGCGGTGCTGGACGAGGGGGTGCTGAGGCGACGACCGCGCGTTGATGGCGTCGCAGCTCGCGCGCCTGCTTGGCTTTGCCGAGATGGGCAGCGTTCAGCTCCACATCGTCCCGTCGGACGCGCCCAGCTATCCCGGGCTCGACGGACCATTCACCATCGCCGACATGCCGGACGGATCGCGGGTCGCGCACGTCGACAGCCCCGCCCAGGCGCAGATCCTCGACCAGATGTCGGACCTTGTTAGCCTGGAGCGGCGGTGGGAGCGTATTCGCGGAGAGGCACTGCCCCGAGGACGTTCCGTGGACCTTCTGAGAGAAGCGGCAGCATCATGGACCTGACCGGCGCGCGGTGGCGGAAGAGCACGAAGAGCGGCGGCAACGGCGGTGACTGCGTCGAGGTTGCCGACAACCTTCCCGGCGTGGTCCTCGTCCGCGACACGAAGGACCGCGACGGCGCGACACTGGCCTTCAGCCCGCAGTCGTGGCGTGGCTTCGTGACGATGGCACGCGACGCCGACTGACTGACCACCTCGCGGGACGGATCCCGGCGCTGGTCTCAGCGGGAAGCGACGGGTGCGACCGGTTGCGGTTGCGGGGTCGCTGGCCAGGTGAGTCGGCGTACGCCGGGGACGAGGGCCGTGCCCGCGCAGGAGGCGAGAACCAGCGGAAAAATCGCGTGGCGCCTCGCGTACAGCTGATGCGAGGGTGACCGGCGTGACTGCGCATGCTCTGGCCGGAACCCTGGCCGACGACGGACGGCGACGGATCTTCGCAGCGATCGTGCTGGGTGCAACCAGCGCGACGGAGGTCGCCGAACGGATTGGCCTGCCGGCGCGGGTGGTGCTCACCGGGGTCCGCCGGCTCGCCGACGCGGGTCTCGTCGCCGGCGCGGACGGCTCGCTGGCGGTCGACGAGGCGTCGCTGCGGGCGGCCGCCCGCGACAGTCGCCCGGCCGACGACGCGGAGCCCGACGCCGACCCGGTGCTGCGGACCTTCCTGCGCGCGGGCGTCCTGGTGGGTCTGCCGGCGCAGCGCAGCCGACGGAGGGTCCTGCTGGCACATATCGCCGAGCGGTCGTTCGATCCGGGCACCCGCTATCCGGAGCGCGCCGTCGACGACGCGCTCAAGGCGTGGTGCGCGGCGGGCGGGTCGGATCACGCGACGCTGCGTCGGTACCTGGTCGACGAGCGGTTGCTGACCCGCGAGCACGGCATCTACCAGCGGCCCTGATCGTCCGCTTGGCGAACGTCTCGTCGCGGAGGATCTTGCTAGCCTCGGCGCATGACCTCCTGCACGCCCGCTGATGGCCCCCCGGATCTGTTGTTCCTGCTCTCCTGGGCGAGTCACGCGCTGCAGACCGAACACGCCGCAGGGTTGGCCGAGCTCGGCATCTCGCCGCGGGCGCACTACGTGTTGGCGCAGGCGCGCACCGGAGACCTGACCCAGCGGCAGATCGGCGAGCGGTGCGGCGTGGACAAGACCACGATGGTCGTCACCCTCGACCAGTTGGAACGTGCCGGGCTGGCCGAGCGTCGCCCCGTGCCGACGGATCGGCGCGCCCGGCTGGTCGCGGTGACCCCGGCGGGGGAGCAGGTCCTTCTGCGGGCGCGGCAGGTGGTCGAGCGCATCCAGGAGGACCTGCTCGCGACCCTTCCCGAGCAGGATCGCGAGGTGTTCCTGCGTGCCCTGCTGGCCCTGGTGAACGGTCCGTTGGCCACCAGCTCCCCGTACGCGCCAGGTAGCCGCTCGGGCTGTTAGTTCTGCAAAAGATAGTTCCGAACAAGACTATCTGTTACGGTCGTACTCGTTCGTTTCCCCTGAACGAGGAGCCGTCATGAGTGCTGCCGCCGTCACGACCCCCACCACCTCGACCCTGCGCCGCCGCGCCCTCGCTGTCGGCGTCGCCGTCGTGGCCTGCCTGGCCATCTGGTCGATCGGCGCGCTGGCCGGGGTCGACTACACCGTCGAGAGTCCGGGTCAGCCCGCCACGGTCATCGGTGCGGGCGCGATCTTCGTGGTCGCCTTGGGCGCTGCCCTGCTCGGCTGGGCGGCGTTGGCCCTGCTGGAGCGGTTCGCCCCACGGGCCGCCCGTCCGGTCTGGATCTCGCTGGCCGTCGCGGTGACCCTGCTGTCCCTCGTCCCCCTGGTTGGTGTCGAGGCCACCGGCGGTGCCAAGCTGACCCTCGGTGCGACACACGTGGCCGTGGCGGTCGCGCTGATCGCCCTGCTGCCCCGCCCTCGCCGCTAAAGGGCCGGCGGTCGGGTGAGTTTGGCGGCCACGGCGTCGAGGACCCAGTCCAGGCCCGTCGCGAAGGATGTTTCGGCGTCCACGTCTGCGCCGTCGTGCACGGCCCTGGTCAGCGCCGGGAAGCGGCCCGTGGCCAACATTTTCGTCAGGTGCGGGCCGGAGGCGCGCTGCCATTCGTGTTTGGACAGGCCCGTGACGCGCTCGGCCCGCAGGTTCGCGATCTCGCGCCTGATCGCGCCGGTGAGGTAGGAGCTGACGGTTTCCACGGCGCGCAGAACGGTGTCGATGTCGGCGAAGCCGTCGAGGGCGGCCAGCTTGGCCTCGGTCACGGCCATGCCGTTCGGGCCCAGGGTCGGACGGCCGCCGAGCAGGTCGGCCAGCCAAACGTGGCGCAGAGCGGCCTGCCTGGTGCGGTGGGCGAGGACGCGCAGCGCCTCTCGCCAGTCACCGGGCTGCTCTGCGGGGAGAATCTCGGCGTGGACCTCGTCCACCATGAGATCGAACAACTCCTGCTTGGTGGAGATGTACCCGTACAGCCGCATCGGGCCGGCGTTCAGCCGGGCGGCGACCTTGCGCAACGACACCGCCTCCAGCCCGCCCTCGTCGGCCAGCGCGATGGCGGCGGCGACGATCCGCTCGCGGTCGAGCGGCACGGGAGCATTCGACGGCTCGGGCCGGTCCCACACAGTCAATGGTCACCACCGTTCTGTTGCTGTGCATCGTACGAGGGGAATACAGTGTATCGCCATGAGACACCGTATCGCCGTGGTCGGGGGTGGCCCCGCGGGCCTCACCTTCGCCCGTGTCCTGCACCGCCACGGCCACCCCGTCGCCGTCCTCGAACGCGATCCCACCCCAGACGCCCGCCCCCCTGGCGGCACGCTGGACCTGCACGAAGGACTGGGCCAGCTGGCACTGGACAAGGCGGGGCTGCTGGCAGAGTTCCAGGCGCTGTCTCGCCCGGAGGGGCAGGCCATGCGCATCCTGGACGCTGCTGGGACCGTTCTGCGGGACTGGCGACCCTCTCCGGATGAGCAGGCCAATCCGGAGATCGATCGCGGGCAACTCCGCGATCTGCTGCTCGGCTCCCTCGACGTGCGGTGGGGTCGAGAGGTCGTGCAGGTGGTGCCGGGGACCGAGGATGGCGTACTGGTTCATTACGCGGACGGGGGGCAGGAGACGTTCGACCTCGTGGTGGGCGCGGACGGCGCCTGGTCCCGGGTCCGCCCGGCGGTCTCGCCGGTGACGCCGCAGTACACCGGTGTCACCTCGGTCGAGACCTCCCTCGACGACGTCGACACCCGCCACCCTGACCTCGCCCAGTTGATCGGCGACGGTTCGGTGGCCGTGTACGGCGTGAACCGATCTCTCGTCGCCCAGCGCAACAGCGGCGGTCACGTCAAGGTGTACACCAAGTTTCGCGCGCCGCTGGACTGGCACGCGGAGCTGGACCTGGCCGACGTCGAGGCCGCGCGATCGGGCATTCTGGCGCTGTTCGACGGCTGGGCCCCTCCCGTCCTCGACCTGCTCGGCCACGGCACCGCCTTCGTCCACCGCCCCTTCTACGTCCTGCCCGTATCCCACACCTGGGCCCACGTCCGCGGGGTGACGCTGCTGGGCGACGCCGCCCACCTGATGCCACCGTTGGGGGCGGGCGCGAACCTCGCGATGCTCGACGGTGCCGAGCTCGCGGAGTCCATCGCCGCCGACCCTGAAGATCTGGACGAGGCCGTCCGCGCCTTCGAGGAACGGATGTGGGCACGGGCCAGCAGGTGGGCGACGATCACGACGGCCGGTCTGGAACGCCTCGTGAGCCCGGATCCGGCCGAAGCCCTCGCCCTCTTCGACCAGGTCCAGCCATCCTGACCGCCAGGACCGACCGGGATAATGCCGTTGACCGGGCGGTGATGATCGACTGGTGACCGTCACCGCCCGAGCAACCTGGACGACCAGCGTCAGCCGACCCGACCAGCCCGACGCGGTGCTGCTGCTGCGCGAGTACATGACCGAGATGGTGGTGCGCTACCACCGCCGCCCGGCCCTGCCCGGCGAGGTCGACGAGGCGCTCGCGGAGATGCCCAGCGACGACCTGACCAACGCGAGCGGGTTGCTGCTGCTCGCCCACCACGGCACCGACCTGGCCGGGTGCGCCGGGCTGCGCTGGCACTCGGGCTGGGCCGAGCTGACCCGGGTGTTCGTCCGACCCGCGCATCGTGGCACCGGTGGGGGTGCCGCGTTGCTGACCGCCGTCGAGCAGCACGCACGGGCGGCCGGAGCGCAGGCGATACGGCTGGACACCCGCGCCGACCTGGTCGAGGCCCGCGCCCTGTACGCCCGGCACGGCTACGTCGAGATCCCGGCGTACTCGCACGGCCCCTACGCCGAGCACTGGTTCGAGAAGCGGCTGGGTTGAGCGGTTGACGCTCGCCGGCGGATGCGCTAAATAAGAAGAGGAAGTTGAGTCACCCCGGCTCAACTCATCACCTTCGGCCAGGAGAACCGAGGAGGCATGACCATGTTGATGCGTACCGACCCGTTCCGCGAGATCGACCGGCTCGCCGAGCAGTTCTTCGGTACGGCGGCCCGTCCCGCGATGATGCACCTTGACGCCTACCGCGACGGCGACCACTTCTACGCGGCGTTCGACCTGCCCGGCGTCGACCCCGACACCATCGACTGCACCGTCGAGCGCAACGTGCTCACCGTCCGGGCCGAACGTCGCCGACCCTCCGGAGACGGCGTCGAGCTGGTGGCAGCCGAACGTCCGATGGGCACGTTCACCCGGCAGCTGTTCCTCGGCGACACTCTGGACACCGACAAGCTGGAAGCCGGCTACGAGCACGGGGTGCTGACGCTGCGCATCCCCGTCGCCGAGCGTGCCAAGCCGCGCCGGGTCACCATCACCGCCAACGGCGACGGGCGTCGACAGATCAACGCCTGATCATGGTGTCGGGTGGGATCGGCGCGCCTGCACGCCGATCCCACCCGAAGCTGAGAACCTTTTTCACATGGTGTTCTCCGACGCTCCGGTGCTGGCCCGCCCGTCCGCGCCTCCCGCGTTGCCGAGTGGGCCGGTCGAGGTCACCGAGGCGTGGCTGCGTAACCGGCGGTTGTCCGAGCACACCCGCGACGCGTACCGGCGCGACGTCACCGGCTGGCTCACCTGGTGCGCCGGCCGGGACCTGGACCCGCTGCGGGCGACGTTCCTGCACGTCAACGAGTATGCCCGGGCGTTGGAGTCCACAGTCGCCGCCCGCAGCGGCCGGCCGCTGACCCCGGCGACCGTGGCGCGACGGCTCTCCGCGCTGTCCAGTTGGTACGACTTCCTGGTGAAGCTGGGCGCGGTGGCGGCCAACCCGGTCGCCGGCGCGGACCGGCCCCGCGTCGACCGGGACCACTCCGCCACTCTCGGGCTCACCCCCGAGGAGGTGGACGCTCTGCTCGGCGCCGCCGACGCGGATACGGGCGCGACCGCCCTGCGCAACCGGGCCGCGATCGCTCTCCTCGCCGATCTGGGCCTGCGCGTCGGGGAGCTGATCTCGCTGGACCTGACCGACCTCGGCACCGAACGCGGACATCGCAGCGTGCGTTTCGTCGGTAAGGGCGGCAAGCAACGCCGTCGGGCCCTCACCCCCGGCAGCGGGTACGCCGTGGACGCCTACCTGGCCCAGCGGGCCGCCGCCACCGGTGTGCCGGTGACACAACTGACCGGGCCGCTGCTGGTCACCGCCAGCGGTGCCCGGCTGGACCGGCACTCGGTGTTCCGGATGGTCCGCCGGCTCGCCCGGGCCGCCGGCATCCCGGCCTGGGCGAAGCTGTCCCCACACTCCCTGCGGCACGCCTTCGCCACCACCGCCCGCTCGGAGGGCGTGCCGCTGGAGGACGTGCAGGACGCGATGGGGCACGCCGACCCGCGCACCACCCGCCGCTACGACCGGGACCGGCACAATCTCGACCGTGACCCGGCCTACGTGGTGTGGGCGGCGCGGACCCGTCGGAGCAACTGAGCCGCAGCATCCGCCCCCGGCGTGCCGCTCAGCTCTGCGGTCGGGGGCAGATGCAGAACGGCTGCCCGATCGGGTCGAGAAGCACCACCCACCGCTCGCCGCCGGGCTGGAAGTCCGGCTTCGAGGCGCCCGCCGCGACGAACGTCTCCTCCGCCGTGGCGAGGTCGTCGACGTACAGGTCCAGGTGGTAGCGCTTGTCGCCCGACGGGTCCGGCCAGGACGGCGGACGGTAACCCTCGACCAGCCCGAAGCCGATGGAGACACCACCGGAGCTGATCATCGCGTAGTCGGGTTGGCTGTGGGTGATCTCCCAGCCGAGCGCCTGGTGGTAGAAGGCGGCGTGGCCGGCGGGGTCGGAACTGTCGAGGTTGACCATGGCGAGGTCCGCAGAGGCTGTCACGCCAGCAGTATGCCGCCGGGGCCCGACAAGCCCGCGTGACCGACACACGCGTCAGACCCCCGTCCTAGGGTCGGCGGATGAGACATGGCCTGGAGATCTCCTGTGGTGGCGCCGCCATCCCGGTGTCCGCTCTGGTGGAGTTGGGTGAGCTGGCCGAACACGCCGGCTGGGACGGCGTGTTCCTGGAGGACTACCTCATCCACTACAGCGGGGACGAGCCGTCCACCTACGACCCGTGGCTGGTGCTCGCCGCGATCGCCGGACGCACCGGGCGGGTGCGGCTGGGCACCACGGTCACCGCGCTGCCCCGGCGCCGCCCGGCGAAGCTGGCGCGTGAGGTCCTCACCCTCGACCACCTCAGTGCCGGCCGCGCCACGGTGGCGGTCGGCGTCGGAGACCCCGGCGACCGGGGGCTGGCCGCGTTCGGCGAGCAGACCGAGCTGTCGGTGCGCGCCGCGATGCTCGACGAGGGCCTCGACCTGCTGACCGGGCTGCTCAGCGGTGAGCGGGTCAACCACCAGGGCACCCACTACCGCGCCGACGGGGTGGCGCTGCGACCAGCGCCGGTGCAGGCACCCCGGGTTCCCGTCTGGGTTGGCGGCAGCACCCAGGCCGCAGCGGTGCGTCGCCGCGCGGCCCGCGCCGACGGCATCGTTCCGTACAAGCTCACCGACACCGACACATGGTCCGACTTCACCCCCGACGAGGTACGCGAGCTGGTGAACGCCCTGCCACCGACCCGCGCCGACGGCCAGCCGTTCGACGTGGCGATCGGCGGCCGGCGCCGCCGACCCGACGAACGTGCCGAACGGGCGTACCTCGAAGACCTCGCCGCGGCCGGCGCCACCTGGTGGCTGGAGTTCGTCCCGGTCGGCGATCCGGCGGCCATGCGCGCCGCCGTCGCCCGCGGGCCCCTGCGCTGACACGGGGTCAGGATGCGGCGAGCACGGGTCGTCGGGCGTTCAGCAGAGCAGATCCAGGTGGTGGTGGGCGTCCTCGGCGATCTCCTCGTGCCGCAGCCAGCGGCGCGCCCACAGCCGGGCGGCCAGTGCCGCCTGCTCGTCGCCCCACGCGGCGTGCTCGACGAGCAACGCGGTGGTCAGCGCGTACGCCAGGCGCAGTGCCAGGCCACGCGCCCCGGCGAGCACCGCCGGTGAGCCCGGGTCGGCGGTCACCGAGGTGATGGTGTCGCCCAGCTGTGCGGCGGCGCCGGCCAGGGTGTCGGCCAGCACCGGCGACAACGGGCGGGCCAGGTCGACGGCGGCGGCGAGCCGGGCCAGCAGCGGCGCGCCAGCGTCCTCCCGGGTCAGCGCGCGCAGCACGTCCAGCGACAACACGTTGGTGGTGCCCTCCCAGATCGGCAGCACCTGCGCGTCGCGCAGCAGCCGGGGCACCCCCGTGTCCTCCACGTAGCCGGCCCCACCGAAGCTCTCCACGTACTCGCTGGCGGAGCTGACCGCCAGCCGGCCGGTGGCCAGCTTCGCCAGCGGCGCCACGATCCGCAGCTCCGCCGCGGCCTCCGGGTCGGCGCCGACCTCGACCCGCCCGAGCAGGGCGAAGGCGTGCCCGGCCAGGGCGAACGCCCCGGCCGCGTCGACTGCCAGGGTGCCCAGGGTGGCCCGGTGCAGCGGCGAGGACGACAGCGCGCCGCCCGCGACGTGCCGCACGTCGGCGTACGCCCGGGCGTAGGCGAGACCGCGTCTCATCCCGCCCGCCGCCGCTGCGGCGTTGTGCACCCGGGTCACCACGACCAGGGTCATCGCCCGGACCAGGCCGGGCACCGCCGGGTCGCCCAACGGCACGGCGTACGCGTCGTGCAGACCGATCTCGGCGGTGGGCAGCGCCCGGGTGCCGAGCTTGTCCTTGAGGCGGTGCACGGTGACGCCCGGTGCGGGTGCGCCCGGCGCCAGCCCGTGGGCCAGCGGGGAGTCGACCGCGTAGCGGGGAACCAGGAACGGCGCGAGCACCCGACTGCCGCGCCCGGAGCCCTCCGGTCGGGCCAGCGCCACCGCCATCGCCGCGTCGGCGGCCGAGCAGAACCACTTCTCGCCGGTCAGCCGCCACGAACCATCCACCGCTGGTCGGCCGATCGTGCTGGAACGGCCCAGGTCGGAACCGCCCTGCGACTCGGTCATCCACTGCCCGCTGGTGATCGCCACGGTCGGGTCCGTGGAGATCAGCCGGGGCAGCCACGCGTCGCGGACGCCGTTGTCCACCTCGGGCAGGCTGAGCAGCGCCGCAGCCCCGTCGGCCATCGCCACCGGGCAGGAGAACGTCGCGGACTCCGGCCCGTACAGGTGGAGCAGGGCGTGTTGCACCACCCGGGCGGCGGCACCCCAGGTGCCGCGCGCGTCCGGCAGGTAGGGCAGCGCGACCACGGCGTGCCGGGCGGCGGCGGCCCGCTGCTCCTGCCAGCCGGTGGACGTGTCGATCCGGTCGACCCGCGCGCCCCACGGGTCGTAGCGGACCAGCGTCGGCGGGTGCGCCTCCGCGTCGGCGTGCGCCGCGCGCAACGGCCCGGCAACGTCCGCGGCCAGGTCGGCGAGACGGCCCTTGGCGGCGGCGTGCCCGGCCGGGCCGAGGTGACGCTCCAGCCAGGACCGCAGCAGGCCATCACCGGCGTACGGGTCGACGGGGGGTGGTACCGGCTGCACGAAGCGGCTCATCGATCGGCTCCTGGCACTGCTCGGGGGTGTGCGCCGACGGTAGACGATCCGTGGCCGACGCGAACAGGGCACACCCACTCACCGGGGGCACCCAGTTTCCGACTTGTCGTACCTCGGTGCGACCACGTTCTCTACGGTCGGTAGTCGTGGGTGCCGGCCAGTCGTGGAGCCGACCGGCCCGGCGCAGCCGCCCGATGCGCACCGGGTTGGCGTTCGCCGGGTTCGGGGTGGCGCTGTGCTGCGTCGGGGTGGCCGGACTGGCCGCCTGGAACCTGCAGACCGTCCGTCAGGCCGCCGGCCCGATCCGGGAGACCGCCGACGGGTTCCTCAACGAGGTGAGTCTCGGCGACAGCGACAGGGCGTACGACCGGCTCTGCGAGGACGCGCGCACCCGGTGGAGCGCGATCGGCTTCACCAGTTGGGTGCGTACGCCGCCGATGGTCACCGACTACGAGATCACCGACGTGTCGGTCACGACCCGCAGCGGACGACCGCAGGGCACGGTGACGGTGAAGCTGACCCGCGACGGCGGGCTCAGCGAGGAACGCCGACTGCCGGTGGTCCGCGAGGGCGGCGACTGGCGGGTGTGCGGTGACCCCTTCTGAGCCGCTGGCCGTTCGGCCGAAGCGGCAGTGGTTGCTGCGCGAGCGTCGGGGGGTGGAGCCGACCACGTCGACGGAGCTCTTCTTCGACCTGGTCTTCATCTTCACGATCACTCAGTTGTCGCACTACCTGATCGAGCACCCGGACTGGCGTGGCGCCGCGCGTACCGCGTTGCTGCTGGCGCTGGTCTGGTTGGTGTGGATCTACACCGCTTGGGGGACGAACTGGCTGCGACCCGACCAGGCGCCGGTGCGGGCGCTGCTGATCGCGCTGATGCTGGGCAGCCTGTTGCTCTCGGCGGCGATCCCCGAGGCGTTCGCCGGCGCCGGGCTGGTCTTCGCGCTCGTCTACGCGACCCTGCAGGTGGGCCGCACCGTGTTCGCGTTGTGGGCGGTGCAGGGCCACCCGTGGCTGGTCGACGGGTTTCAGAAGGCGCTGCCATGGTTCGCCGTGACCTCATCGCTCGTGGCGGTCGGCGCGGTGGTCGGCGGGGCTTTCCAGGAGGCGCTGTGGGCGGCGGCGATCGTAATCGAGGTGATCGGCCTCTCGACCGGGTTCCCCGTGCCCGGTCTGGGCCGCAGTCCCGCTGAGCGGTGGATGGTGGAGGGTGGGCACCTGGCCGAGCGGTGCCAGGCGTTCATCCTCATCGCCCTGGGTGAGTCGATCCTGGTCACCGGGAGCACACTCGCGCAGCACCTGGACCTGACGATGTCCGGCGCGTTCGTGCTGGCGTTCGCCGGTTCGGTGGCGCTGTGGTGGGTGTACTTCGCCCGGTCCGCCCCGGCGGCGGCGGAGGTCATCGCCCGCGCCGGCGAGCGCACCGGCGCGTTGAGCCGGCTGGCGTTCAACTACCTGCACCCCGTGATGGTCGCCGGCATCATCGTCACCTCGGCGGGCGACGAGCAGCTCCTGCGCGAACCGGGTGCTCCCGCCACACCGGCCGCCGCACTGTTCACCCTGGGCGGCCCGGCGTTGTTCCTGGCCGGGCACGCCGCCTACAAGGCGGTGCTGTGGCGGACCCTGCCGACAAGCCGGATCGCGGCGGTGGTGCTCCTGCTCGCACTGGTGCCGTTGTGCGTGGGACTGGGAGCCACCGTCGCGGTGTGCGCCACGCTGGCGTTGGTGGTGACCGTCGCCGTCATCGTGGCCGACCGGTTCCGCGTACGGCGAGGCGTCCCGCAGCCGTCCTGACCGGCCGCACTGCGTCGGTTCTCGGACAACGTCACCGCAGGTGGGCCCCCGGGTGGTTAGCGTGGGTCACCGGCCCTCCGGGTGACCTTCCGCGGTGCTCGGACGAGCGGAGGCGACGCGATGGCAACCGAGCAGCGGTCCCGACCACGGCGGTGGCTGATGCTGGTGGCCGCCGCCGGGTACGGCAAGACCACCGTCCTGGAGACCGTCGGCGGGGACGAGCCGACGGCCTGTCACCGGGCGACGGACCTGATCGACGCGGCGACGCACACCAACAGCCCGCCAACGGGCACCCAACCGCCAATCCGGGTCGCCGTGGACGAGGTGTCCGCGCTCAGCGGGGACGACCAACTGGCCCTGGTGCGGTGGTTGGGCGCGCTGCCGGGTCAGCCAGCGGTGACGCTTGCCGCCCGACACCCCCTGGCCGACGCGGCGCTGAGCGCCTGCGCCGGGCCCGTCGTGCACCGCGGGCCGGAAACCCTCGCCGTCGGCCGGGACGCGGTCGCCCGGATCCTGCGCGACGAACACGCAGTGCCCGACAGCGACCTGGCCTACCTGGTGTACGAGCTGACCGCCGGCTGGCCGGCGTGGGTGCACCTCGCTGGCGACGCCCTCGGCCGGCAGGGCGTCGGCCGGCGGGAGCTGCTCGCGGCCCTGACCGAGCCCGGCACCGCCGGTGGGCACTTCGCCCGCGACGAGATCCTCGCCGACCTGCCCGCGCAGGTGGCGGCTCTGCTCGGTCGCGTCCACCACCTCGACCCGATCAGCGCGCCGCTGTGCGTGGCCGTCGACGCCGACACGCCAGCCGACGTCACCGCGCAGGCGCTGCGCTGGGCGACCGGCACCGGGTTGCTGATCGCCCATCCCCGCCGTCGGGCCGGCCACACCTCGTCGACTGTGCAGCTGGTCCGGGTCCTCGCCGCGGTGCTGGCCCAGCAGGCGGGTCGGCCGGACACCTCAGGACGTCGCAGGCTGTACGCGGCCGCCGACTGGTACCTCGCCAACGCGTACCCGATGGCGGCGGCCCGAGCCCTGCACGACGCGGACGACACCGGGCGGTGCGCGGAGCTCTTCGCCAGCCACGGCGAGGGCATGCTCGCCGGTGGTGGTGCGCCGGACGTCACCGACCTGATCAGCGCGTTACCGCAGGCCGAGCAGAACCCCGACCTCCAACTGATCTTCGGCGACGCGTTGCGGATGTCCGGCTCGGTGACCTGGGCGTCGAGGGTCTTCGCCGCGCTGCTGGCCCGGGCCGACCACGACCGCCGCTGGCCGGCCCGGCTGCTCTGGCGGGCGGCGATGGTGCCGTACCTGCGGACCGACTACGCCGGCGCCCTGGCGGTGCTCGACCGCGCGGGCGCACCACCGACGCTCACCCCACCGGGTCCCGACGACGTGCTGCTGCTGGCCTGTCGCGCCAGCACCCTCGCCCAGCTCGGCCGGGTCGACGACGCGGTCGCCGCCGGTGCCCGGGCGCTCGCCGCCGCACACCAGCTCAACGAGGACACCCCATTGGCGGCGGCGCACATCGCGGCCGCGCTGACCTCGTCCGGCACCCGCCGCGACGAGCACCTGGCCGAGGCGCTGGCGGCGGCGGAACGCGCGGGTGACCTGGTCCAGCAGGCACGGGTCCTGGTCAACCAGGCGCACTGCCTGCTGCGCGAGGCCCGATACCCGTCGGCGCTGGCCACCGCCGTACGGGCGGTCCGCGCGGCGGAACTCGCCGGCCCGCCGGGAGTGCTGGTGACCGCCCTGCACAACGCGGGCGAGGCGCTGGTACGCCTGGGCCGCTACGACGAGGCGACGCTGCACTTCACCCGGTCCAAGCTGGTATCCCAACGGTTGGGTTTGAACCGGGCTGCCGCCGGGGTCTACGGGTTGGCCGAGGTCAGTCGCCGCCTCGGCCGGCGGGAGGAGGCATTGGCAGCGTTCGCCGAGGCCGCTGAGCTGGCCCGTGACGTGGGGGACCTCCAGGTGCGCATTCCGGCGTTGGCCGGTCTGGCCCGGCTGCGCTGCGAGGGCACGGGCGCCGACCTCGCTGCCGCTCGTGCCGCGGCCGACGAGGCGCACCGGTTGGCACCGGCGTTCCTGCTGTCCTGCGCGCTGGTCGCGACGGGTTGGGTGGCGTACGCCGGGGGTGATCTGGGTCTGGCCCGGCGGCGGGCGGCCGAGGCGGTCGGAGCGGCCCGCACCGGTCGGCAGGCCGACGCGTTGGCGGAGGCGTTGGAACTCACCGCGGCGGTCGCCGCCGAGCCGGACGCGAGTCGAAGCGCGTTGCTGGAGGCCGGCGCGATCTGGCAGGCGGCGGGTGCGGGACCGGCCGCCGAACAGACAGTCGTCCGGCTGGGCCGTCTCCCGGGTGCCGACGCCGCGCAGCGGTCGGCGGCGCGGTTGGCCGCCGACCGGCTGCTGGCGCTCGGCATCGAGACGGTCGACGGGCGGGCGTTGGCCGAGACGCCCGCCGACGCGGACACCGTCGAGGTGCGGGTGCTCGGCCGGTTCGAGGTCGTCGTCGGTGGGCGGGACGTCCCGCTGCCGGCGTGGCGGTCCCGGCAGGCCCGCACGCTGCTGAAGATCCTCGTCGCCCGGCGCGGTCGTGCCGTCGGGCGGGGGGAGCTGTGCGAGCTGCTCTGGCCCGACGACGAGCCACGGCGGACCGCACACCGCCTGTCGGTGCTGCTGTCCGCCGTGCGTGCCGTGCTCGACCCGTCCCGCCGGTGGCCCGTCGACCGGTACGTCCGCGCCGACCTGACCGGTGTACGTGTCGACCTGACCCGGGTGGTCGTCGACGCGGAGAACCTGCTCACCGCCGTCCCGCGGGCCGAGCGCCTCGCCCGCGACGGTGACCCGGCGCGGGCCCGCGAGCTGCTCGCCGAGGTGGACGCCGCCTACCGGGGGGACGCCTTCGCCGACGAGCCCTACGCGGACTGGGCCGACGGGCTGCGGGAACAGGCCCGCGCGGTGTGGTTGCGGGCACTGCGTGACCTTGCCCGGCGGTACCGGAGCGACGGTGACGCCGACCGGGCCGCCACCACCCTGGTCCGGCTGCTCGACGCCGACCCGTACGACGAGTGGGCGCACCAGGCGCTGGTCGGGACACTCGTCGGTGCCGGCCGGCACGGGGAGGCCCGGCGTTCGTTCGAGAGGTGGGCCGGGGCGATGCGTACGATCGACGCACCGCTCCCGGACCCGGGTGTGCTGCGGGCAGGGGCTGGTCAGCAGGCGTAGAAGTTCTCCTGGCCCGCGTCGGTTAGCACGTACGAATAGAAGATCGCGCCGGGGTCGGCCGTCTCGTCCTCCGCGCAGGTGTCCACCCCGGGCCCACCGTCGAGGGTGTCACCGCCGGGCCCCGTGACGGTGTCGCCCGCCACCCCGATCAGCAGGTCGGCGCCGTGGGAGCCGGAGAGGACGTCGTTGCCTTCCAGACCGGCGAGCAGGTCGGCGCCGGCGCCGCCGGCGATGAAGTCCCCGCAGCCCTCACCATAGATGGTGTCGTCACCACCGCCGCCGTGGATCGTGTCGACGCCACCGCCGCCGTAGATGGTGTCGTTGCCACCGAGCCCGTAGATCTCGTCGGGCCCGCCACCGCCGAACAGGGTGTCGTCGCCCTCGGTGCCCATGATCGGGTCGCCGTCGGTGGTGGCGCACGGGTTCGCGTCCGGGTCGGCCTGCGCCGCGGCGCCGCCCACGCCAACCAGTGTGCCGCTGAGCAGGAGGGCGGCCAGCACCGCCGCCACTCGGGTACGCATGATGAAACCTCCTGTTCGTGGACCCGTGAGGAGTCCGGTGACGCCGCGCTGACGTCACCGGCACTGTCGCAGCCGCACGTCATCGTGGCGTCAGTACGCCGAGCGCGGTCGCCGTGCTGACGCGCTCCTGACGACCGTGCGGAGTCTGGGCCCAACGCCGTCGTCGACAGTCGACGAGGCAGTGCGGAGGGAACATCCGATGAAGCGGAAACTGGCTGGTCTGGCAGTGCTGACCGGCATGGCGGCGGCCACGACGCTGCTCGCACCGACGACCCCGGCGCAGGCGTCGGTGGGCCTGTACCGGGTCGCCGCGACCAGCGTCCTGGACGCGACGAACGCCAAGACGATGGCCATCTCGTGCAACGGCGTCGACCAGGTGGTCGGTGCCGGCGGACGGATCAACGACGGTCAGGGTGACGTCCTGATGACCCGCGTCTACGCCGACGCGACCCTGCACACGGTCACCGTGCTCGGCGTGGAGGCCAACGCCACGAACGTGCCGTGGTCGGTGGACGCGTTCGCGGTCTGCGCCCCGGCCGGGGCGGTGGCCGGCCTGCAACTGGTCACCACCACCTCGGCGAACAACGCCCTCGACAAGGTGGGCATCACCGCCGTGTGCCCGCCGGGCAAGAAGACCTTCGGCGGTGGGTACCGGATCGACAACGCCAACGCCGCGGTGGCGATCGACGAGCTGGCGTTCACCTCGGCGCTCGGCTCGGTGTCGAGCACCGCGTACGTGTTCGGCGCGCCGGGCAACTTCACGTTGCAGACCCAGGCGTTCTGCGCCACCCCGCTGCCGGCGATGGCGTTGACGGAGGCGACGAGCGCGTTCAACGCGAACTCGCCGAAGTCCGTGACGACGCTGGCCTGCCCTGCGGGGTCGCAGACCGCCGGGGTCGGCGCGGTGTTGACCGGGCTCACCGGGGACGGCTCGGTGGCGACGTTGCTGCCCAAGCCGGCCCTGGACACCGCTGAGGCGACCGGACGGGAGATCGTCGCGTTCGCCGGGGCGTGGAACGTCAGGGCGCAGCAGGTCTGCGTGGGTTGATCCACCCGTACGACGGCCGGCCGTCCCCAGCACGGGGGCGGCCGGCCACCGCGTCGACGCCTCAGTCGCGGGGGCCCAGGTCGCCCGAGCGGTAGTGCCGGCGGCACAGCACCTGGTAGCGCACGTCGGCGGTGTCGACGGTGTCGCCGATGACGACCTGGGCGCCCTCGCGAACCACCCGCCCGTTGACGACCCGGGCGTTGAGCAGCCCTTCCCGGCCGCACCAGCAGAGCACCTCGACCTGGATGCGGGCCACCTCGTCGGCCAGCTCGAACAGCCGCTGCGTGGCGGGGAACAGGCAGGACCGGAAGTCGGTGGCGAGGCCGAAGGCGAACACGTCGACGTCGTAGCTGTCGACCAGCTCGGCCATCTGCTCGACGTGGTCCACCGTGTAGAAGCACGCCTCGTCGCAGATCAGGTAGTCCACGCGTACGCCGTCGGCCCACCGGCCGCGGACCAGGGCCCGCAGGTCCAGGTCGTCGGTGACCTCGATGGCCTCGTGGGCCAGCCCGATGCGGGTGGTGACCTGCGGGCCCAGCGACCGGTCGATGCGGGTGGTGACCAGCCCCCGACGGCCCTGCCGGGCGTGGTTGTAGTTCATCTGCAACGCCATCGTGGACTTGCCGCAGTCCATCGGCCCCCAGAAGAACTTCAACGCCGCCGCGTGCACCGGACGCCCGTCGAGCCCGCGCGCAGCCGCGCACCCGGCCGGAGCGTGCGGCTGGCCGGGGAACGGGTGGGCCAGGCAGGTCGGGGCAGCGGCGGCGTCGTCAGTCACGGTCGGGCAGCCTAGCCGATCGACCGCCTCTGATGTGTCGGGTGCGGGACGCGTGCTCAGAGCACCCGGGGTGGCGTGTTGCCCGCGGCGACGATGGCCCGGCGGATCGGCACGGCCGCGAGGAGCAGGAAACCGACCACGAAGAAGATCAGCAATGAGACCAGGCCCACCCGGTAGGAGGAGGTGAGCTGGAACACCAGGCCGAAGGCGAGCGGCCCGAGCCAGCTGGTGCCCTTGTCGCTGATCTCGTAGAAGCCGTAGTACTCGCCTTCCTTGCCGGCCGGGATGAGCTGGCTGAACAGCGACCGGCTCAGCGCCTGGCTGCCGCCGAGGACCAGGCCGATGGCCGCGCCGAGGACCATGAACGGCAGCGGCGCCTCGGCGGGGAGCCGGAACGCGGCGATGATCACACCGGTCCAGAGCACCAGGCTGAGCAGCACTGTCTTCCAGGCGCCGATGCGCTTGGCCAGCGCGCCCAGGCTCAACGCGCCGCCGAAGGCGAGGAACTGCACCAGCAGGATCGTGATGATCAGGGTGCTCTGCTCCAGGCGCAGCTCTTCGGTGCCGTACTGGCTGGCCAGGGTGATGACGGTCTGGATGCCGTCGTTGTAGACCAGGAACGCCAGCAGGAAGTACAGCGTCAGCGGGTATGCCTTGACCTCGCGCATGGTGCGGGCGAGTTGCCGGAACCCGTCGGTGAGCACGTTGCCGCCGCTGGTCAGGGCCGCGACGCTGGGGCGCTCGCGCAGCCAACGCAGCGGCACCAGGGTGAACAACGCCCACCACACGCCGGCGGACACGATCGACCAGCGGGCCAGGTCCAGGGTGCGTTGCGGGTTGTCGCCCTCGTCGAGCAGGGTGATCGCGACGAGGTTGAGGGCCAGCAGCAGGCCGCCGCCGAGGTAGCCCAGCGCCCAGCCGCGACTGGAGATGCCGTCGCGTTCGTCGGGGCCGCCGAGCTGCGGCAGGAACGAGTTGTAGACCACGATCGCGGCGCCGAAGGAGATGTTGGCGACCAGGAAGAGCGCCCCGCCGAGCAGGTAGCGGTCGCCGGTGACGAAGGCCATCGCGATGGTGGCGCCGGCGCCGGTGAACGCGGCTCCGCCGAGCAGCCGCTTCTTGTGCGCCGAGCGGTCGGCGATCGCCCCGATGACCGGCAGCACGAACACGGTGAGGAACACCGACAGCGAGATCAGGTACGGGTAGTAGGACCCGGCGGCGATCTTGATGCCCAGTGGGTAGACGGAGCCGTCGCAGGAGTCCGCGCCGAGTTCGCAGCCGGCCGCCAACTCGGCGACGGTGGTCAGGAACGGGCCGAGGAACACGGTGATCACGGTGGTCTGGAACGCGGAGTTGGCCCAGTCGTAGATGTACCAGCCCCTGCGTTCCCGGCGGGTGCTCGCCGGAGGCGGGGTGTCGTCCACCGTGGGGGTCACGGTCTCGGCCATCGGGGGTCCTTCGATGGTCAGGCGGCCCAGTGGCCGCGGCTGCGGTAGACGTCGCGCAGCACGCCGACGTGATCGGTCATGATGCCATCCACGCCACGATCCAGTAAGTCGTGCATCTGGGCTGGTTCGTCGATCGTCCAGACGTGCACCTGCAGGCCGATCCGGTGGCAGTAGTCGAGGAACCGGCGGTCCACCACCGGCACCCGCCCGTAGCTCGGCGGCACCTGCGCGGCGACCACCGACGGGGGCAGTCGCAGCGGGCGTCCGTGCAGGGAGGCGAGCCGCAGCCGGGCGACCCCGCGCATGCCGAGGCTGGTGGCGACGCGCCCTTCGGTGAGCGCGCGCAGCCGGGTCAGGCGGGCGTCGCTGAACGAGGCCAGCAGCACCCGGTCGGCGGCGCCGGCCCGGGTCACGGTGGCGACCGTCGGCGCGACGCCGCTGTCGGCCTTCACGTCGATGTTGAAGCGGACCTGCGGCCAGGCGCCGAGCACCTCGTCGAGCCGGGGTACGACGGCAGCGCCGCCGACGCGTACCGAGGCGAGGTCGGCCCAGCTCATCTCGGCGATGCGCCCCGCCTCACCGGTGACCCGTCGCAGCGTCGGGTCGTGGAAGATCACCGCGACGCCGTCCGCGGTGGCGTGCACGTCGGTTTCCACGTACCGGTAGCCGAGCCCGATGGCCCGGGCGAACGCCTCGGTGGTGTTCTCATCGCCCTCGGCGGCGCCGCCACGGTGGGCGAACGCCAGCGGCGCGGGCGCGTCGAGGTAGCCGGGTCGGGTCAACACGCGACGCAGTATGCCCTCGGCGGGTGGCCGGTGGGTGGCCGGCCGGCGTCTGTCGCCCGCTCGCGCCGCCGTCCGGACCCGCCGAGCTGACCAGCGGGAGGCGATGCGGTCGGCGCCCGGAGGTTCAGCCGGTGGGTCGGTGGATCAGCTGGAGGCTGCGCCGGATGCGGTCGCGGAACTCGCCCCTGGTGGCCGCGGTCGATTTCCAGGTCAGGGCGGCGGAGAAGAGCAGATCCATCACGTCGTGTCCGGTCAGGTCGGCGTGCAGCAGGCCGGGTGGGGCGAGGGCGGTGATGTGGGCGCTCAGCGTCGCCCGGGCCCGCTCCTGGTAGTCGTGGAACATCGAGCCCAACCGGGGTTCGCTGTTCTCCAGCAGTTCGTTGAGGTCGCGGGCCAGCGGGGTGTCGATGTAGGGGCCCATCAGCGCGTCGAGCGCGGCCACGATGCCCGCGTCGAAGCTCAGCGAGCGGTCGGCGAGGTTGACTTCCATGGCCCGCTGGGCGCGCTCCAGGACGCCCTGCATGGTGGCGCGGTACAACTCTTCCTTGTTGGGGAACATCAGGTAAAGGCCAGGGCGGGAAATGCCGGCCGCCCTGGCTACGGACTCCATGGACGTCTTCTGGAACCCGTAGCGGCCGAACACCCCGACCGCCGCCACGAGGACTGTTGCGCGCTTCGGGTCTTCGACGTCCATCTCAGTGTTGCTCACGGTAGACAGATTAGATGATCTTGCAAAAATTATCTAATCTGTCAGCCCGCGGGCGCGGCCAGCAACATCATCCCTGGTTGCGGCGGTGGGCGCGACTCGAGTCGCTGGGCCGACCGGGGTCGACGTGCCGGGGCAGGTCGGGTTCGTCGGGCCGCAGCGGTGCGAGGGTGTCGGTGAGCGCGTCGATGATCCGACCGGTGGCCCGGCGGGCGGCCCCGGGGCTCGCGGCGCTCGACTCGCCGAGGTCGACGGGCGCGCCGAAGTGCACCCGGATCACCGGGCGGCGCCACAGCGAGCGGGCGATGCCGCGCAGCATGCCCCGGGGCGCCCGGTAGGGCAGCACCTCGTGGGCGCCCCACTGGGCGACCGGTATGACCGGGGCGCCGCAGGCCAGCGCGAGTCGGGCCGTGCCGGTCTTGCCGCTTTCGGGCCACATGCCGGGGTCCAGGCCGATGCGCCCCTCGGGGTAGATGAGGATCACCGACCCGCGCGCGACGGCGGTGGCGGCATCGTCGAGGGCCCGGTGCACGGCGCTGGTGCCCCGGTCGACGCGGATGTGCCCGGCGTGGCGCATGGCGGCGCCGAGCACCGGGGCGCGGAACAGGCCGGCGGTCGCCATGATCCGGGGGGCGATGCCCCGGGTGTGGCAGGCGGCGGCCATCACGACCGGGTCGAACGGGCTGATGTGGTTGGCGGCCAGCACCAGCGGGCCACGACGCAGGTGCGCCGGGACGTCGCCGGTGACCTCAAGGCGGGCCAGCAGGCCGACCAGGGCCCGGGTCAGCAGGAGGGCGCCGCGCCAGATCAGCGGCGGTTGCCAGGGGGAGTGCGCGGTGTCCATCAGCGCGACATCGTCGCACGCGGCGGTGTGGTCGCGAGGGCGGGTCGGCGGGTTGCCCAGGTCCGTGGTCCGGGGTGATCAGGGTCATTGGTCCCGGGACGGTTCGGGCCGCCCGGCCCTGCCCAATCGTCTACGACGAGCAGTAGTATTTACTACGTCTCGTAGTACGAACAGCAGCTGGGGGTTTCAGGTGGACGCGTTGGACGTCGCCCGGTGGCAATTCGGTGTCACCACCGTCTACCACTTTCTCTTCGTGCCACTGACCATCGGTCTGTCGGTGCTGGTGGCCATCCTGCAGACGTTGTGGCACCGCACCGGCAACGAGCGGTACCTGAAACTCACCAAGTTCTACGGCAAGCTGTTCCTGATCAACTTCGCGATGGGCGTGGTCACCGGCATCGTGCAGGAGTTCCAGTTCGGCATGAACTGGAGCGACTACTCCCGCTTCGTCGGCGACATCTTCGGCGCACCCCTGGCCATCGAGGCGCTGGTCGCGTTCTTCCTCGAATCCACCTTCATCGGCCTGTGGATCTTCGGCTGGGACCGGCTGCCCAAGCGGGCGCACCTGGCCAGCATCTGGGCCGCCGCGATCGGCACCAACCTGTCCGCGTACTTCATCCTCGCGGCGAACTCGTTCATGCAGAACCCGGTCGGCTACCGCATCAACCCCGACAGCGGGCGCGCCGAGCTGACCGACTTCCCGGCCGTGCTGACCAACAAGGTCGCCCTGATCACCTTCCCGCACACCCTGGCCGGCTCGTTCCTGGTCGCCGGGTCGCTGGTCGTCGCGGTCGGCCTCTGGCACGTGATCCGCAACCGCGACTCCGCCGACACCGGCGCCTACCGCTTCGCCACGAAGTTCGGCTCCTGGGTGGTCCTGGTCGCCTCCGCGGCCGTGCTGTTCACCGGCGACATCCAGGGCAAGATCATGACGGACGTGCAGCCGATGAAGATGGCCGCCGCCGAGGGCCTCTACACCACCGAGAGCCCCGCCTCGTTCTCCGTACTCACCATCGGCAGCCTCGACGGCAGCCGCGAGGTGTTCGCCCTCAAGATCCCGTACCTGCTGTCGTACCTGGGCACCGGCGACCCGAACGGCACCGTGCAGGGCATCAACGACCTGCAGGCCCAGTACGCCACCCAGTACGGCGCGGGCAGCTACACCCCGATCATCCCGGTCACCTACTGGAGCTTCCGCTTCATGATCGCCTTCGGGATGGCCGCCGGGGCCATCGCCCTGCTGGTGCTCTGGAGCCAGCGCAAGGGCCGCACCCCGAGCAGCAAGTGGCTGCTGCGCGCCGGGCTGGCCATGCCGGTACTGCCGTTGCTGGCCAACTCCTTCGGCTGGATCTTCACCGAGATGGGCCGCCAGCCGTGGATCGTGTTCGGCGAGATGCTCACCCGCAACGGGGTGTCCCGCAGCGTCTCGTTGGCCGAGGTGCTCACCTCGTTCACCGCCTTCACGCTCATCTACGCCACCCTCGCCGTGATCGAGGTGAAGCTGCTGCTGCGCTACGCCAAGGCCGGCGTGCCCGACGTCAGCGAAGAGCACCCCATCGACGACACCCACGACGACGCCGAGCGCCCGCTCGCCTTCGCCTACTGATCCCGGAGCCCATCGTGGAACTGACCACCATCTGGTTTCTCCTCGTCGCCGTGCTGTTCACCGGGTACTTCATCCTGGAGGGCTTCGACTTCGGCGTCGGCATGCTGCTGCCCGTCCTGGGCCGCGACGACCGTGAGCGCCGCGTCCTGATCAACACCATCGGCCCGGTCTGGGACGGCAACGAGGTGTGGCTGATCACCGCCGGTGGTGCCATGTTCGCCGCGTTCCCCGAGTGGTACGCCACCCTGTTCTCCGGCTTCTACCTGCCGCTGCTGCTGATCCTGCTGGCCCTGATCGTCCGGGGGGTCGCCTTCGAATACCGGCACAAGCGCCCGGAGGCGTCCTGGAAGCGCCGCTGGGACACCGCGATCGTGGTCGGCTCGCTGCTGCCGGCGATCCTGTGGGGCGTCGCCTTCGCCAACATCCTGCGCGGGGTGCCGCTGGACGCCGACCACGAGTACGTCGGTGGCCTGGTGGACCTGCTCAACCCGTACGCCCTGCTCGGTGGCGCGACCACCCTGGCGTTGTTCCTCACCCACGGCGCGGTGTTCCTGGCCCTGAAGACCACCGGTGACATCCGCGAGCGCGCGGGCGCGCTCGCGGTGCGCCTGGGCGTCGGCGCCGCCGTGCTCGCCGTCGGGTTCCTGACCTGGACGCTGAGCATCCGCTCCAGCGCGGCGGCCGTCGTGCTCGCCGTCGGCGCGGCCCTCGCCCTGCTCGGTGGTCTGGCCGCCGCCCGGGTACGCCGGGAGGGCTGGGCGTTCGCCGGCACCGCCGTGGCGATCGGCCTGGCCGTGGCGACCCTGTTCGCGGCGTTGTTCCCGAACGTGCTGCCGTCCACGCTGGACGCGGCCGGCACGCTGACGGCCACCAACGCCGCCTCCACCCCGTACACCCTGAAGATCATGACCTGGGTGGCGGTGATCTTCACTCCGATCGTGCTGGCCTACCAGGGCTGGACCTACTGGGTGTTCCGCAAGCGCATCGGTGTGGCCAACATCCCGCAGCACTGACCGGCGGCCGGGGGAGCACGCCGCCCTGCGGAAAATCGGCGGTCGTCGGGAGTCGCCCCCGCTAGGGTGTGCCGATGCCCGACCCCGTGCACGTTCGTGAACTCACCACCGACGACCTCGACGCCGCCTGGGAGCTGGGACGGATCGCGTTCGGCGCCACCTCGGAGCGAGCCGCCAGCACCACCGTCGCGGTGCCCGGCATGAGCCGCTACGGCGCGTTCGACGACAGCGGTCGGCTCGTCGGCAAGGCCGTCGACCTGCACCACGACCAGTGGTGGTCGGGCCGGGCGGTGCCGGCCGCCGACGTCGCCGGTGTGGCGGTCGCCCCCGAGGCCCGGGGGCGGGGCGTGGGCCGCGCCATGCTCACCGGTCTGCTGCGCGGGGCCCACGAGCGGGGGGCGGCGATCAGCGCGCTCTACCCGACCGTCGCCGCCCCCTACCGGGCCTGTGGGTGGGAGGCCGCCGGTGTGCTGCGTACCGTCGATCTGGCCACCGCCGCGCTGCCCCGGCACCGGCCCTCCCCGGACCTGACCGTGCGGGCCGGCGCGGTGGCCGACCTGCCCGCCGTCGCCGACCTGTACGAGCGGGTCGCCCGGTGCCGCAACGGCATGCTGACCCGCCGGGGCGAGCTGTTCGACTTCTTCGCCGCCGACCGGGGGCTGCCCGGCGACGGTCTCACCCTCGTCGAGCGCGACGGCGACCTGGTCGGCTACGCCACCTGGCAGCGGGGATCGGGCTACGGCGCCGACTCGGTGCTCACCGTCGACGAGGCTCTGGCCGTCACCGCCGAGGCCGCGCGGGAGCTCGTCGGGGTGCTCGGCAGTTGGGCCAGTGTCGCGCCGACGCTGCGGCTGTGCCCGCTCGACGGCGACGCCGTCAGCCCTCACCTGCCGTTGGAGTCGGCCCGCGACCACGAGCGGGACCTGTGGATGCACCGACCCGTCGACGTCGCCCGAGCGGTGAGCGCGCGGGGGTGGCCCGCCCACGCCCGGGGCGTCGTCGATTTCGGCCTCACCGACACCCTCGCCGAGTGGAACACCGGCACCTGGCGGTTGAGCGTCGCCGACGGCGCGGCCGAGCTGACCCGGGTCGACGGCGAGGCCGACCTGCGGTTGGACGTACGCGGCTTCGCCCTGCTCTACGCCGGCGCCGCGCGGGCCCGCGCGGTCGCGCAGGCCGGGCTGCTGCACCACAGCACCGGTGTCGACCCGGCCGCGCTCGACCTCCTGGGCGCTGGCGGGCCGGCGCAGTTGCTCGACTACTTCTGACCGTCGGCTGATGGCTTCTGCCTCCGAAGTGGGAACTCGGCGGCGGCGGCGGACAGGTACAGGTGTGACAGCCGAGTGGTGTCGCAGCTCGGGCGGCGAGACGTCGCCGCGCGCAGTCAACCTGGCTATGCCGGCCCTCGGCTTGAATACGGTGGGTTGCTATCGGCCGCTCCGCGACACTGGTGCGGTGTCGGCTTCTGACGATGAGCGTCTGGCGGGCGGCGAATCACCGGCCTGCTCAGTCGCCGTCGATCTGGCCCGCGCCGTTGAGGTAGGTGAGCACGGCGAGGACACGGCGGTGGCCGCTGTCGGTGACGGCGAGCCCGAGCTTGTTGAAGATGTTGCCGATGTGCTTGTGCACGGCGTTGTCGGTGATGACAAGCCGGTCAGCGATGGTGTTGTTGTCGTGTCCCTGGGCCATCAGTGCGAGTACCTCACGTTCGCGGGGAGTGAGGACGGCGATCGGGTCGCTGCGGCTGGCGAGGAGTTGGGCGATGACTTCAGTGTCCATGGCGGTGCCGCCGGCGGCCACTCGGCGCAGCGCGTCGACGAACTCGTCCACCCGGCTGACGCGATCTTTGAGGAGGTAGCCGACGCCGCCGCCGGTGGTGGCGAGTAGTTCCGCGGCGTACTGCTGCTCGACGTACTGCGACAGCACCAGGACCGGTAGGCCAGGGTGCTCTCGGCGGGCCTGAAGGGCGGCTCGGATGCCCTCGTCGCGAAATGACGGCGGTAGCCGGACGTCGACGATGGTGACGTCGGGCCGGTGGTCCCGCACGGCGGCGAGGAAGCCCGCCGCGTCGCCCGCGATGGCGGCGATGTCGAACCCCACGCTGTTGAGTAGCAGTTCCAGTCCGGTGGCCAGCAGCACATTGTCTTCGGCGATTACGACCCGCATGGCAGCTCCATGGTGATCGTTGTAGGCCCGCCGGCCGGGCTATCGACGTCGAGGGTGCCGTCGAACGCGAGCACACGGCGACGGATCCCGGCCAGGCCGGTGCCCAGCCGATCGTCGGCGCCGCCAGCGCCGTTGTCGGTGATCACCACCGATAGTCGGTCTGCCTGACGGCTCACCCGTACGCCGGCCGTAGTCGCTTGGCTGTGTTTGGCGACGTTGGTGAGTGCCTCGGCGACGGCGAAGTAGACGACGGCCTCCACGGCAGCCGGTACTGTGTCGAGGTTGTCGATGTCCAGCCGGGTTGGTACGCCACAGCGAGCCGTCACTGCGGTCAGTGCACCGGTGAGGCCGCGGTCGGCGAGGATCGGCGGATAGACGGTCCGGATCACGTCGCGGAGTTCGGTCATCGCCTCCTCGGTTCCTTCGTGTGCGTCCCGAAGAAGTTCTTCCAGGAACTGCTCGTTTCGTGGGTTTTCGGACAGTGCTCGCCGGGCCACGGCCAGCCGCATCGCGATGGCCACCAGCCGCGCCTGGGTGCCGTCGTGCAGGTCGCGCTCGATCCGGCGTAGCTCTGCGCCGTGTGCGTCGAGCACGTCTGCCCGGGTGCGGGTCAACACGGCGACCCGGTCGGCGAGCTGTTCGGCCGTCGAGTGCGACAGCACTACCAGGCAGATCCGGGCATGTGCGCGAGCGATCGGTGCGAAGGCCAGGTACGCCAGCGCGGTGAGCAGGAGGATCTGCAGTGCACCGAGGGTGAGGGCTGTCGCCCAATTGGTCACCGGGACATCGATGAACAACCGTGGCCGATTCTCCGGCGCGAACGCCCACCACAGTGGTGTGGCGAGTGCGGCGGTCAGGAGGTTACCCACGCACAGCAGCGTGAGTAGGCCGAGCGCCACTCCGGTGATGGCGTTCACCGGCAGCCAGAGCAGGTCGCGGGGCGTTGCCGGATCGGCCCATGCTCGGCGCCCCGTCAGGTGCAGAACAGGGCGCGGTGCCAACGGCGTCTCGAGCAGTCGGCCGGCGCGGTCACGGTGCCAGTTCGCCCATCGCCGGGCGAGCCTCGGATGGCATAGCAGCGGCAGTGCGAGCAGCGTGGCGATCCCGGTGGCCAGTGATCCCAGGAGGTAGGTTCCGCCACGCCACACCTGCACCCACGGCCGACCCGACGTCACAGGATGCCCTTTCTGCGTGCCCTCCTTGGGGCCGCGTTCACGACACCGCGTCAAGTTTGCCCGGTGGCCGCCGCCCGTGGCACTACAGCCACCTGTACCTCACATCCGGTGGTACGGGGTATCGGCATCCGACGGTCGCGGAATTTAGCGTCGGACGCATGAAGTTCAACAGCAGAAACCCATCGAGACGACGCGGGGCGCTGGTCGAGGCCACCGCGGCCCAGTCGCTACGGCCGGGTGCACTGCCGACATTCAGAACACCATCGTGCGCGGTGCAATTGGATTCGGTGTCAAAATTATACGGGTCGGGGAGGAACGAGGTACGCGCTCTCGACGGGGTGACAGCCGGATTCCCGCGAGGTACGTTCACCGCCGTCATGGGTCCGTCCGGGTCCGGCAAGAGCACGTTTCTGAACTGCGCGGCCGGTCTGGACCGTCCGACATCGGGCCGGGTCGTGCTGGGTGACACGGATCTGTCCGGCCGGTCGGAGACCGAGTTGACCGAGCTACGCCGCGACCGGATCGGGTTCGTCTTTCAGGCGTACAACCTGCTCGGTGCGCTGACCGTGGCGGACAATGTCACGTTGCCCCTCCGGTTGGCCGAGAAACCGGTCGATGCCGAGCAACTGGCGAGCGTCCTCGCTGCGGTCGGGCTCGCCGAGCATCACGACCGGCGCCCGAGTCAGCTCTCCGGCGGCCAGCAACAGCGGGTGGCGATCGCGAGAGCTCTCATCAGCCGGCCCGATCTGGTGTGCGCCGACGAGCCGACGGGCGCGCTGGACAGCCTTAACGGCCGCCAAGTCCTGGCACTGCTCAGGAAGATCGTCGACCACCTGGGGCAGACCGTGCTGATGGTGACGCACGATCCGGTCGCGGCCGCGCAGGCCGACACCGTGGTTTTTCTCGCCGACGGCCGGTTGGCCGGCGAGATGACCCGACCGTCCGTCGAGCAGATCGCCGAGCGGATGACTCACCTGGGGGAGCAGGGAGTCGCCGCGTGATGTCGAAGCGCATGCTGGCGCTGGCCTGGAAGACGGTCAAAGGGCGGAAGGGCGGGTTCGTCGCGGCATTCGTCGCGGTGCTGTTCGGCTCGGCGGTGATCACGGCCTGCGGGATCCTGCTGGAGAGCAGCGAGCGCTCGGGCGTGCCGACCGAGCGTTACCAGGCTGCCGACCTGGTGGTGGGCGCCTCGCAGGCAATGCCGGTGGCCGACGACGTAGATCCCAGGTTCGGCGAGCGGGCCACCCTGCCGGCCGCCCGGGTCGGCGACATCGCGCGAGTGCCTGGTGTCCGATCGGCGATCGCCGACGTCAACGTCCCGGTCAGCCTCGTGACGACGGACGCCGAGGTGCTCGCCGGGCCGGACGGCACCCCCGCGCTCGGGCATGGTTGGCAGTCGGCCGTGCTCGGCCCGTTCACCACGAGCACCGGCCGGGCACCGGCCGGGCCGGACGATGTGGTGCTGGACTCCGCGCTGGCCGAGCGGGCCGGCGTTACCGTCGGCGCGTCGGTGCGACTCGCGGTCGGCTCGAACACGTCGATGTACCGGGTGACAGGCATCGCGGGTCTGCCTGGAGGCCGACTCGCCCGGCAGTCCGCACTGTTCTTCACCGATGATCGGGCCCGAGAGCTGACTGGCCAACCGGACCGGGTGGACGCGATTGGCGTGCTGGCCGCACCCGGAGTCAGTGCCGACGAGTTGGCAAGCGCCATCAAGTCGGCAGTTCCCGATGCGGTCGTCTACACCGGCAGCGACCGAAGCGAGGCCGAGTTCCTCGACATCGGCACCACGCGTTCGTTCATCAGCGAGCTGTCCCTGGCGTTCGGCGGCAGCATGATTTTGGTGATCATGATCGTTGTGGCGAGCACACTCGCCCTGTCCGTTCGGCAACGGATGCGGGAGCTGGCGCTGCTGAGGGCGATCGGCGCGACCCCGAAGCAGGTGCTCGGCATGATCGCCGCAGAGACCATGGTGGTGGGCACGCTCGGAGCAGTGCTGGGCGTGATTCCCGGCATCGGCCTCAGCTTCCTCCTCCGCGAAACCTTCATCCTGGTCGGCGCGGTACCAGACGACTTTGAACTGTCGATCAGCCCGCTGCCGGTACTCCCGGCGATGGTGCTGTGCCTGGTCGGCGCCCGTTTGGGCGGCTGGATAGCCGCGCGGCGCGCGGCCAGGCTCAGGCCGGTGGACGCGCTCGGCGAGGCCGCGGTGGAGCCGCCCAAACTCGGGTGGCTGCGGTTGACCGTCGGCTTGCTGCTGGTCCCCGCCGGTCTCGCCATGGCGGTCGTGCTGCCATGGGTACTACCCGGTGAAGGGGCCGCTGAAAGTGCGGCCTTCTCTGCGTTCCTGCTCCTCTTCGCCGTCGCGCTGCTGGGGCCGCGGTTGCTCGGCGGTGCCGTCACCGTGCTGGGCCCCTGGTTGAGCCGCGGGTCGGGCGTCAGCGGGTTCCTTGCGACAGCGAACGCGCACGCCAACTCGCGGCGGCTTGCCGCGGCGACCACCCCTTTGATCATGGGCATCATCCTGGCCGCCGGGCAGCTCTTCAGCGGGACGACCGCGAGCTCGGCCGCGCAGGATCAGGCCGCGGACGGGCTGCGCGCGGACTACGTCGTCACATCCACGTCCGCCGGCGTGTCGCCCGAGGTCGCGGACATGCTCCAGGACGTGCCTGGCGTCTCGGCGGTGACCCCGGTCGTGCGTACACGGACGCTGGCGACCTTCGGCTCAAGCGACAGCCCTCAATTCAGGACCTACTCGTCGCAGGGGGTCACCAGTGATCAGCTCGCCGAGACCATGGATCTCGCCGTTCTCGAGGGCGATGTCGCGGATGTGCGGGGCAACACGGTGGCGTTGAGCCGGATCGCGGCGGGCACCCTCGGCGTCGCTCTCGGCGACAGCATCGGCCTTCGCCTCGGTGACGGCACACCGATCAAACCCACGGTGGTGGCGCTCTACGAGAGAGGACTCGGCCTCGGTGACGTCACGCTGCCGCACGACCTCGTCCTAGAGCACACCACCGACCGCCTGGACCTCGCGGTGCTGGTCACGGCGGCCACGGGAACCGACGCTGCGGCACTCGGCGACGCATTGCGCTCCGCCGTCCAACACCTCCCCACCGTCCGGGTCAACAACCGCGAGTCGTTCATCGCCGCGCAGAGCGCCGCAGCCGCTGGTGAGTCGGCGGTCGGCCTCATCCTCAACGCGGTCCTGCTCGGTTACCTCGCGATCGCCGTGGTGAACACCCTGGTGATGGCTACCGCCTCGCGCTTCCGCGAATTCGCCCTACTCCAACTGGTCGGCGCCACCCGCCGCCAGGTGTTCGCGATGATGCGCAGCGAGACGCGGATCATCGTTCTCGCAGCCGTGCTCATCGGCACCCTGGGCGCGATCCCGTCATTGATCGGCACAAGCATCGGACTGACCAGGACGCTGATTCCGTCTATCCCACCGCTCGTCTACCTGGGAATCGTCGCGGTCACCGCGCTGCTCGGCTCGGCCGCCATCATGACCTCCACTCGAATCGCCATGCGGGCGCAGCCGGTCAACGCGATTGGCGTTCGCGAGTGACGCCGGCGGCACTACAGGCGCCGGGTGCCACCTATCGGCCGCTCCCGGATCACGAGTACCTGCAAGTCGCGGGACAACATGCTCCAGCAGCAACGCAGTGCCGACAGCCTGACTCAAAAGGCTCTGTGCAGCCGGGTGTAACCCAAGCGGCCAGCGTGTCGTGAGCGAAGGCCCTGACCGGCGATGGCCACGCCAGTCAGGGACCGTTCGGAGGAGGAGGCCGACAGAACGCGAGTTGCGCAACTGCACCAGAAAAGGAGTCCAGCTACGGTCGCCTGGTAGCGGCGTCCGGTCAGGCCGGGTCGCCGCCAGTTCGACTTTCGCTCGGTCAGGCGGGGACCGCCGCCAGCTCGGCGTTCGCGCGTTCGGTGACGAGGGTGAGCACCCGCGCCGCCGCGCGGGCCTCGTCGGCGGGGATGTCCGCGTACAGCCGGGCACTGAGGTCGGCGACGGCGGCGACGACGCTGCGTTGGGTGGCGCGACCGGTGTCGGTGAGCGCCACCCGCGGCTTGTCGCCTCCACTCGTGGGGGACGGGCTGTCGACCTGTGCGAGGCCGGCGTCGATGAGTTGGGCGACCACCTGGTGCACGGCCGACTCGTCGATCTTGCGTGTGCTGGTGACCCGGTGCGTGAGGTGTGCGCGTTCGACGGGGCCCTGGGCGAGGGCGTGCAGCACGACCACCTGGTCGAACGTGACGCCGAGGGGGCCGATGGCCCGTTCGAGCAGGGCGCGGGTGGCGTAGTGGGCCTGGCCGATGACCTGGCCGTTGAGGGTGGGGACGGTGGACATGGAACCTCCTTCGAAACGTTGGCTACGCCAACGTTGGAGCCGCCAACGTAACACCGGATCGTGGGTCGCGCCAACGATTACTGGTAGGCTGCACCCATGGATCCCGTGGCCCCGCAGTCACCCGCCGGGCTCCGCAGCACCCCGACCTGGCTGCTCAACCAGACCGCCGGCCATGCCGCCCGCCTGCTCAGCGAGGGCTTCGCCGCCCACGACCTCCGTGGCTACCACTACCGGCTGCTCACCGCGCTCGCCGAGGACGGCCCGGCCAGTCAGGCCGACCTCGGCCGCCGCTGCGCCATCGACCGCAGCGACGTCGTCGCGGCCATCAACGACCTGGCCGGCCGAGGGCTCGTCGTGCGCGCCCCCGACCCGGCCGATCGCCGCCGCAACGTCATCAGCATCACCGACGTCGGCGCCGACGAGGCCCGCCGGCTGGGCGACACCCTCGACCGCGTCCAACGTGACCTGCTCGCCCCGCTGTCCGCCACCGAGCGCGACCAGCTGACCCGCCTGCTCACCCGGCTGCTGGCGCACCACAGCCGGCAGTGACCCGCCTCAGCGGGCCTCGCGCAACTCCGCCAACCGGGCCTCGATCTCGGCCAGCTCGGCGCGCAGCTTGTCCGCCTGCTGCTCCGCCTCGGCCCGTTCGGTGCCGAGGATCTGCTCCACCGCCTCCTGCACACCCGGCACGTCGACCAGGCCCACCATCTTCAACGCCTCCGCCGGCTTCACCACGTACGGCTTCGCCAGGGCCTTGCTGCCCTGCTGCGCGGCGACGGTCCACTCACCGTCGGCGTACGCCAGCGTCACCGTGAGACCCGCGGGACCCTTCGGCTTGACGGCCTTGACCGCCCGCCGCGCCGGCGGCTTCTCGGTCTGCTCCACCTTCGGCTCCTCCTGTCGCTGCGCGGGCACCCGCGGCGTGTCCAACACGAACTCCGGCGCCGCCGCCACCGGCGACTCCTGCGGCTCCGGCTCCGGTTTCGGCTCCACCACCCGACGCGTCACACCCTTGGGCGCCACGGCCAAGTCCGCGGGGGAGAACGGCAACTCGTCGCGGCCGAAACGCACCACCACGAACTCGTCGGACACCTCGGGGTCGGTCAGCTCGATCACCTGACCGACCTGACCGGCGATCTGCCCCGCCGACGCGGTGAACACCACCCGCGGCTTACGCCCGGCAGCCAACGCCTCCCGGATGCTCTGCACCTCGCTAGTGGACAAACCCTGGCCGGCATCCATCACAACCCTCTTCCGTACACCTGTTTGATTGCTGTCTTGATACCAGCCGGCTGCGACACCCGCCGCACAGGGCTCGCGCCCACTCAGCCGCCCAACGCCCGCAGCGCCCGGTCCGCGTGGTCGTTCATGCTGACCTCGCTGTGGATCACCTCGATGACCCGACTGTCGGCGCCGATGACGAACGTCATCCGCTTCGTGCTCAACGGCCCCAACGGCAGCCGCCGCTTCACCCCGAGCTGCTGCGCCACAGTCCCGTCCTCATCCGAGAGCAGCGGATAGTCGAACCCGTTGAGCTTGGAGAACTCCGCCTGCTTCGCCACCGGGTCGCGGCTGATGCCCACCCGGGACGCGCCCAACGCCGTGAACTCCGCCGCGAGGTCCCGGAAGTGGCAGCTCTCCGCCGTGCACCCACGGGTCATCGCCCCCGGGTAGAAGAACAGCACCACCGGCCCCGCCGCCAGGAACTCCGACAGCCGCCGCGGCGTGCCCGTCTCATCAGGCAGCTCGAAATCCTCGACCACGTCGCCGACACCCACACTCGCCACCGCGCACCTCCATCGTCAGACCGGACAGGCGGTGAGCGTAAGCGATCAAGCCCAGAGCGCCGCCACCTCGTCCAGCACCGCGGCGGCCTGGGCCCGCCCGGCCCGCGCCGCACCCGCCCGCCGGGCCGGATCCAGCACGTTGCGGCCGATCGCCGTGCGCGCCGCCGCATCCGGCGTCAGCACCGACACCCGCGACCCGGCCGCCCGCAACCCGTCGACCTGCGCCGACAGCCGCGGCATCGGCCCGATCGCCGCCGACGTCGGCGCGAGCACCAGCACCCGCTCCGCGCCGGCCGCGAGGTCCGCGTTCACCGTCGAGCGCATCCCACCGTCGACGAACCGGCGCGCGCCGATCGTCACCGGCGGCCACACCCCGGGCACCGCGCAACTCGCACCCACCGCGTCCACCAGGGACACCTCGCTGTCCCGGTCGAACACCACGAACTCACCGGACGACGCGTCCACCGCCGTGACCAGCAGCCGCCGCCGCGGCCACTCCCGCTCCGGCAGGCGGGCCTCGATCACCGCGCGTCGCGACGCCTCCGACGGGGTACGCGCCGCCAACGCCATCGCCCCGATCCGGGCCCGGGAACGCGCCGCGTCGCGGGTACGACCACCAGCCCACACCAGCCGCGCCAGCGTCGCGAAGCCCAACCGCGCCGCCACCTCACTCGACGGCGGCGCCAACTGCTCCTCGTAGAACCGCTGCACCGGAAGCTCGGAGCACACCAGCGCGCCGACCACCGAACCCGCCGACGTCCCCACCACCAGGTCCGCCTCCGTGACCGGCACACCCCGCTCGACCAGACCCGCCAGCAGCCCCAACTCCCAGGCCACCCCGGTCACCCCGCCACCACCGAGCACCAAAGCCCGCCGCATGTGACTCTCCTCTCGACGACCGACCCGCGCCGGTCACGGTAGCGTCGGCACGACACCTGCGCAGCCGTCAGCACCCTGGGGAGGCACCGTGGCACCCGTCACCGTCGTCACCGGCGGTGGTCGCGGCATCGGCGCGGCCACCGCCCGCCGCCTCGCCAACGCCGGTCACCACGTCGCCCTGTGCTACCGCCGTGACGAAGCCGCCGCCACCGCCGTCCTGGCCGACCTGCGCGCCGCCGGCGCACAGGCCATCGCGGTACGCGCCGACACCACCGACCCCGACCAGGTCGCCGAGCTGTTCGACGCAGCCGCCCACCTCGGCCCGCTCACCGGCCTGGTCAACAACGCAGGGGTCACCAGCCCGATCGGGCCCTTCACCGAGTTGCGCGTCGACGACCTGCGCCGCGTCGTCGACGTCAACCTCGTCGGCTACGTCCTCTGCGCCCAGCAGGCCGCCCGCCGCCTCACCGACGGCGGCGCGATCGTCAACGTCTCGTCGGCCGCCGCGACCCTCGGCAGCCCCGGCGAATACGTGCACTACGCCGCCGTGAAGGCCGCCACCGACACCCTCACCGTCGGCCTGGCCAAGGAACTCGCCCCGAAGGGCATCCGGGTCAACGCCGTCGCACCCGGCATCGTGCGCACCGACATCCACGCCGACTCCGGCGTACCCGACCGCGCCGACACCGCCGTCGGTCGCATCCCATTGGGCCGCGCCGGCGAACCCGACGAGATCGCCGCCGCCATCGCCTGGCTGCTCAGCCCCGACGCCTCATACGCCACCGGCACGGTCCTGCGGGTCTCCGGCGGCCTCTGACCTGGCGTCACACCAGTCAGAGACCGCCGGACCCGGGTCACTGGGTGAACAGCTTCGCCGCGGTGATGACCGTCTGCGTCACCCCGTAGCCCAGCAGCGCCGCCACCACCAACCACGAAATCCACAACCGGGCCTGCTGCCCGGATCGGCTGTCGTCGCTCATCGCGTACCACTCCTCTGCGCCGTCTTGTCCTCGTCAACGTCCCGATCCGCCGACGGCTCGTGGTAGCGCTGCGGCACCGGCCGCACCAACAGGTTCGCCACGAAGCCCACCGCCAGCACCCCCACCATCGTGAACAGCGCCGGCCGGTACGCCGCCGCCGTCAACGAACCCGGCTCACCCTGCGCGTCGAGGAACCCGTTGACGATCAGCGGACCCGCGATCCCCGCCGCCGACCAGGCGGTCAACAACCGGCCGTGGATCGCACCGACCTGGAACGTGCCGAACAGATCCCGCAGGTACGCCGGCACTGTCGCGAACCCGCCGCCGTAGAACGACAGGATCACGCACGCCAACAACACGAACAGCGCCGTCGCGGTCTGCCCCACGAGAGCCAGCAGCGCGTACAGCACCATCCCGACACCCAGGTACACCATGTAGATCGGCTTGCGGCCGATGACGTCCGACGTCGACGACCACACGAACCGGCCCGCCATGTTGAACAGCGACAGCAGACCCACGAACCCGCCGGCCGCAGCGACGCTCACCGCCGAGGTGCCGTTGTCCCGGAAGAAGTCCTGGATCATCGGGCTGGCCTGCTCCAGGATGCCGATGCCCGCCGTGACGTTGCAGAACAACACCACCCACAGCAGCCAGAACGAGCGGGTCTTCACCGCGTTCGCCGCCGACACATTCGCCGTGGTGACCAGCGGTTTCGCCGCGACGCTCGCCGGGTCGAAGCCGGCCGGGCGCCAGCCCTCCGCGGGCACCCGCACGTTCGCCACCCCGAACATCATGATCGCGAAGTAACCCAGGCCGAGCGTCACGAACAACCACACCAGGGCGCTGCCCGACGCCGTCGACCCCGCGTTGGACGGGTCGTAACCGGCGTCGAAGAACGACAACAACTGCCGGGACAGGGGAGAGGCGACCATCGCCCCACCACCAAACCCCATGATCGCCAACCCGGTGGCCAGACCCGGCCGGTCCGGGAACCACTTGATCAACGTGGAGACGGGGGAGATGTACCCGATGCCCAGACCAATGCCGCCGAGCAACCCGTAGCCCAGATACAGCAACCACAGCTGCTTCGTGGCGATGCCCAGCGAACCCACCAGGAAGCCCGCCGCCCAGAAACAGGCCGAGACGAACATCGCCTTACGCGGGCCGTTCGCCTCCACCCAGGTCCCGGCCACAGCCGCGGACAACCCGAGCATCACGATCGCGATACTGAAAATCACCCCGATCGCCGTCTGACTGGCGTCGAAGTGGGCGATCAGCGAGTTCTTGTAGACGCTGGTCGCGTAGACTTGGCCGATGCAGAGGTGGATGGCCAACGCCGCCGGGGGAATGAGCCACCTGCTGTAACCGGGCGGCGCGACGGTGTGCCGACGATCGAGTGCGGAAAGCATGCGGTGCTTCCTCTCCGAGGAGGACGAAGGACGTCCCGCACAACGTGCCCACACCACACGCACACCGCAAACCTCACCGTCGCCGGACGGTCATCCCGGTGAGCTGAGCGGTCAGTCAGCGACCGCACGGACCTGACGATCAGCGCAGATCCGGGGTGTGCCAGCCGCCAGCCAACGCGTCGGCGTCCGCCGGACCCCAACTGCCCTTCTCGTACGACTGCACCGCCGCCGGCAGATCCAGGATCGGCTCGACGATGCGCCACTCCTGCTCGATCGTCTCCGCACGCGCGAAACGCAGATGCTGCCCGTCCATCGCGTCGTCGAGCAACCGCTCGTACGCCTCCTGACGGCGACCCAGCGCCATGCCGAAGTCGACCGACAGGTCCACCGCACGGCTCGCCACCTCGGCGCCCGGGCTCTTCGCCTGGATCGACATCGTGATGCCGTCACCACGCCCGAGGCGGAACCGCAACAGGTTCGCGGCCGTCACCGTGCCCCGCTCGGCCGGGATGAGCGACCGCTGCGGCTGCTTGAACTCGACCACGGCCTCCGTCGCCGTCCCCGCAAGGGACTTGCCGGCACGCAGGTAGAACGGCACACCCGCCCAGCGGGGGGAGTCGATCGTCAACCGGGTGGCCACGAACGTCTCCGTGTTCGAGTCCGCAGCGACACCCTGCTCGTCGCGGTACCCGGCGTACTGACCCCGCACCGTGGACTGCGGCGACAGCGCCTCGATCTGCCGCAGCACCGCGACCTCCGCCTCACGGAACGCGGCCGCGTCGTCAGCCGCGGGCGCCTCCATCGCCACCAGCGCGACAACCTGCAGAATGTGGTTCTGCAACACGTCACGAGTGGCGCCGACGGTGTCGTAGAAACCGGCCCGACCCTGCGTGCCGAAACCCTCGGCAAGAGTGACCTGAACGTTGTCGATGTGCTCGCTGTTCCACAACGGCTCGAACAGCCGGTTGGCGAACCGGAAGGCGTAGAGGCCCTCGACGGCTTCCTTACCGAGGTAGTGGTCGATGCGGAACACCCGCTCCGGATCGAAGGTCGCCCGCAGCGTGCGGTCCAGCTCACGGGAGGACTCCACGTCACGCCCGAACGGCTTCTCCACGATCACCCGGCCCCGGTCAGCCAGACCGACCGCCGCGAGACCATCGACGACGGCACCGAACACCGCCGGAGGAATCGCCAGGTAGAAGACCGGCCGCTCGGCACCCCGCAGACGCTCCGCCAACCGCTGATAGGTGACCGGATCCGCGTAGTTGCCGGAGATCATCGAAAGGTTCCCCGCCAGCCGGTCGAAAGTCTCGTCGTCGACCTCGTCGTTGGCCTCAGCGACCGACTTGCGGGCCATCGTGACGAGCTGTTGATCATCCCAGGGGGAGCGGGCCACCCCGATCACCGGGACGTCCAGACGGTCGCGCCGGGTCAACTCGTACAGCGCCGGGAACAGCTTCTTCGAAACGAGGTCTCCCGTGACGCCGAACAGCACGACCGCGTCTGAACGCATGCGCATGACACTTCCATTCGATCATGTAATTCTGATCTTCCGAACGGACAACGGCGCGGCCCAGCGCGAGAATTCCCCTGCGAGGGGCGCACGTGAGGTCGGCGACAGCGACGGCGCTTACCCTAAGAAGGTTCGCAGCTCAGGTGTGATGCGGGCAACGCCCCACCGTGATCGACGAAGTTCGATCATCATAATGCCTGCGAAGACCTGTCGGTAGGGGAGGAGAGACTGCCGACATGAGTCCACCCTTCGGGACCGTGGTCATCACGGGCGCCGCCGGCCGCATCGGCAGCGCACTCCGCCACGCCCTGCGCGACGACACCCGCCACCTCGTCCTCATCGATCGCGACCCACTGACCGCGCAGTCGCCGGAGGAGCGGGTCATCCGCCTGGACCTCACCGACCTCGACGCCCTGATCTCGGCGTTCGAGGGCGCTGACGTGGTGATCCACCTCGCCGGGCTGCCGGACGAGGCCCCACTCGCCGACCTGCTGGACGCCAACGTGCTGGGCACGTTCCACGTCCTCGAGGCCGCCCGCCGGCAACAGGTCGACAGGGTCGTCCTCGCCAGCAGCAACCGGGTCACCGGCTTCCACCCCGTCGGAAAGACCGTCAACCCCGAAGACCCGGTCCGACCGGA